>JASLGC010000357.1 GCA_030150335.1 Flavobacterium sp. | reverse complement strand
CTAGGGTCTTCGATATGTAGTGATTTCTGGTCATCGTTAAACACAATCTTTATCCCACTGCGAGTCATAATACTCTTGACTGAGTTGTTTACCTTTCCGCCTGAGCTAATACTCTTGTTAAACAAGCTTCCCATCACATACGGACGGTTTGGATCACCCATCTCAAAGCCGATCATGACCTGATCTCCTACTTCTGGAATAAATACCATCACACATTATAATTTAAAAAAAGCAATTACCTTGTCTTGGACAAAATAATTGCTTCTGTTTATTATCCTTTAATCAATCACTACTTTTAACTCATATTCATAGTCTGAGGCTGAACGCAAAGTAAGTCTTGTTTTTAAATCCTTTAATACCCCTCTTGTTTTATTGATCCGAGAGTTTTTCTTTACATATAGTTCTACTTGAATTACTCGAATATACCCTTGCTTAGGCTTATCACTTAACTTTGTATCTAAATTAACCTCTACTTTGTTTAATTCATCCCTATACTGGGTAAAACAAAAGTTGATAATATCTTGCTTTGAAATAATCTTATCTCTTGAAGTAAACACAAATTTATCTAAAGCAATTATATCCTCTATCTTAGTAAACTGTTTTGCTCCTATAGCTCTATGAAGTAAATATCCATTACAGCCATATAGTCTTGAGGTCTTAGAGGGTAATAATGCCGTTGATTTATCTATTCGATGTACTAACTCTCCTTGAGAGAGCCAAAACTCTAAATCAACATAAGTCACATCTGTCTCAGGGATAATAGATACCCTTCCTATTTCTTCTAAAGCTGTTTTACTAGTAGTCTCTACCGTATCCTTATCTCTATTATCCGCTTTAGCTACTGCATGGATTACACTCTCTATCTTAGAAGTATTCATCTTTGGAAAACTTGCTCGTTGTTCTACAAGTAATTCACTTAGTTTAACTAATTTTTCCTCTATCGAATTATTCCCTAATAATATATCGTAATGACTCTCTACATGATAAGTCCCAGATTTAAATGACGAGTCATTTTGATCTGGTTTATACTCCTTATCAAAACTGTCTCTTACATGGAAAACCTCTAAAAGCTTCTCTCCTACAGTTCCTTCAACGATATAAGGAAATCGAAGCTGGTCAGGTGTTAATCTAACCCAGGTCAAGGTTTTGTTTATAACAGGTACAACATTAGTTAAAACCACAAGCTTTTCTAAATCTTGTTTAGAAAAATTAGGTAGAAACTCAAAACTAAACCAATAACAAGGTTCTAAATCACTTAAGAACTCACTTTGCTTGTCTAATTCAATGTGCTGTAACAACTCTTTCGGAAACTTTTCTTTCTTTAAAGTCTTTACTTCTAACTGCTCTACTATAGTTAAGAACTGATTGGCGTAAATTTGTTTGATGATTTCTCCTTCTTTGTCAAGTGCTTCTTCTGATACATCTACAAGCCCTGATTGGGTAGTTACTTTCTTTCCATTTAAAGTAACATTGGTATAAGACAGTAAGTCAAATAAATCGTCAATAGTCTTTAAATGAGGTAAGTCAAAATAAAAACTAAAATTCTTTAAAACCTCTATCTCTGAAGCAATGTTTACTCCAACCCAAAGCCTTAAAGGATTAGTAGTTTCACTTAATTCTTTCTCAGTAGTTATTCCCCCCTTTGAATCAATTATAAAAAAGCTCTTGTCATATACTTTACTAACAATAGAGGTGTTGTAAACCTCCATTGAAAATAGTGGGCTAAATGACGCTTGAATGTTATTGGCATTTTTCTTTTGATCTGCCTCTGGTAGTCCCATAGCATCCCTATTAGTTAATACAACCTCTGGGCGATTCATAAAAAAGTGCAACAGAGAATATCCTGGGCGAATCTTAGTGTATTTTTCGGGAGTCAACTTTAAAGCCAGCTTCTCTAACAAAACAGAATCCATCAGAGTTAAGTCTTGTTTAACTTTAGCTAGTTCCTGGGTAAAACTCTCTATTAGTAACTTAACTGAAGGATCAAATCTATTTATATTATTACTTCCCCAAAGCAAATTTGCATATTGGAGAAGCCTGTTTTTCATTGCTTCATTTATCATAACATATCCTATTTTAAGGCAGTAAATCTGTTGGCAACCAATAATAAGTTTGTCCTAGCGACTCAAACTTTTCCGCCTGGTCTAACTCTTTTTTCTTCTCTTTAAAATATGTAATAATAAAATCTAACTGCTTATCTTTTAACTTGTGTTTATCTTGAAGATCCTTCACCATAAAGTTATCCAAGAAGCTTGTAATAGTCGGCGCCCCTAAAACAAACAATTGTGCCTTCGCTATTGATGCCCTTTTCACTGTTTTACTAGGTAAATGACAATAGGTACACTTAACTAACGCATCCATATACATCTTATATAGATACTTTCGTATCTTACTAGTATCCTCAAACTCATTAGGGTCATACTTGATAACCCAGTCTAAGAAATCGTTGTAATTACTGTTAGCTAGCTCCTTTTGTTTTTTAAGTAGTATTTCTTTAAACAAATCACGTTCGTCATCTACGTAGTTCTTATTACCTGACTTTTTTAAGGCTAGATACTTTAACTCTACCTCATACTTAGACAAGTCATCAACAAAGCTTTTTAACTCCTCAAATTCTTGTTTGTCTAAAAGCAGTGCATATTTAGCCGTTTGATTAAAACTCTTTGGATTAAACACCGCTTTTGATTCCATATACCAAAGTGTCTTCTGATCAGAAAAACTCGTCAAGAACTCTTTGTTTACACTGCGAGCAGTGTCGTTATAGAAGTGCTCTTTAAAATATGAAGTATAAACCGTTCTATTATTACCCGTTGTTTTAAAAGACTTGGCGATATTCTGCTGAATATCTACTTTGTCTAATTTAACCTGTTTAATTAATGTATCTAATGCCACAGATATCATATCCATGCCTATAGTTTCATTCTTAGCTGGAAAAATAACTGCTCCTTGACTTGCACTGCTCTTTGGGAAATCTAGTAAATAACTATTTTTATAATCGCCTAAAGCAACAAAAGAATTGCTGTGTTTTACTTGCTTAGGAGACACCCATACGCGTTTTTTCTTAGTCAATGCCTCAGTGGCATATCCTTGTATAAAGTCAGTTACATTTAAAACAAAATCATTAGTAGCATTATCTATATCAGAATATACCTGTATAGCTAGCATCTTTACTTGATTTCGATTAATTAACCTTTTTAAAGATTCCACTCGTGTTGTTGATTCTACTCCTTTCTGTCCAAAAAGAACAATTAGATTCTGCTCAGATTCCTTACCTGAAAACCCCTTTAAAGCTTGTTCTAAAACCTGATATCTTCCAGCTGACGTTTCCTTAGAAAAATCACTTTGTTTTGCTTTATCTACGATATAGTTAACCATTTGACTAAAGTCTCCTGTCCAAGGTTGACTATAGACCATTTGTCCTGCTTTATCTCTCTGGCTAAAATAAACGCTGTATTTAAAATCAAAGTCTTTTTGGTTTTCTGCAAAGAAACCTTGTAAACTCTGAACTGCATTTAAAAGTTGAGCATATTGTCTGTTTACTCTATCTGACTGCTCAAACACAAAGGCTATATTCATTTGCTTGGCTTTCTTATCTATCACAAAAGCGTCAAAATGACTTATCTTATCCCCTTGTACATTGTAAATAAAGTTTTTACTGTTATCAAAAACAGGCATAGAAAGCTTAGATACAAATCCAATTAAATTGTCATTTGTTGAATATGAAAGCACTGGATTATAATTTAGCACCTTGCTTTTTTGTTTTAAAACAGTATTCTCTAACGAAATGCGTTGATAGTCCTGGTAATCTAAAGAATCAAGCTCTTTAAATGTTATATCACGACTTGAAAATAAACTCTCTGTCAAAATATTTAAAACTTGACCTCTATATTGTACTAAGTCACTATCTATCCATCCGATGATATCTTGTTTAGCTTGTTCTGCTTTGATATATGGCTTTTTAGCAATTAATACTTTTTTGCTTTTAACATCTTCTTTTAATGGATACACGATATCCATAAAAGCTATCTTCTGAGCTACTGTTTTGTACTCAAAATCTTTATAGGTAATTATAGAGTCCTTGCTAAATAATTTCTCTTGATTAGCAAATACTAGTGAATCGCTTAAAGCAGTGATATACTTTCTTTTTCTAAGGCTATTTATATCTGTATAAGATTGATTCTCTAAAAGCAAATCACTTTTAGGAAGCCATCCTATAAACTCTGCTTTTTTATGATCAAACTTTCCATTTTTAACAAGCTCTTCATTGTATTTAACCAGTGCTAAATACTCTCCTTTTTGTTTAATCACTAAAAATGGGTCTAAGTAATTAACCTCTTGGGCTTTTACCTTACCTCCTGGTTTATTAGTTGCTTCTAAGCCATCTCTTTGCCCATAAACTACCCAAGATTCTTTATTTATATCTCCTCTATTTGCCTTTTGCGCTAATTGATCCGAAAAATAATTAACGCTGTGCTCTCTAGGTACTTTCTTAGTGCGAGTTAAAAAATTAACAGGACCACAACTCACAACAAACATTGATACAAGGACTACTGTTCCTACCACTTTTGCCACTTGACGAACTCTCTTTTTCATAGTTAGTTTTTATTGATCTAATTGAATCACTATTATTTTTTTTATACACTCTTCCTGCTCTGGGTCAACATCAATAACTACGTTTTCAATGCTTGTCTTGTTTTTTCCAAGCAAACGAAGTCCATGACAATACGAGTAAAAGTCGTTCTTCTTGTCGTTGTTTATCAACACAAGGGTATTGTTGTTGTTGCAGAAGTATTTGCTTAAGATATAGTTATAATTCTCATTAAAAGGCTTTTGATCCACAATAGCCTGAAGTCTTAATTTGATATCATTCCCTATTACACTTCCCATATCTAAACTGTCATTATCAATATACCTTGGAAGAATATTAATCTTGTGTCTGATAGGATATTTAGTAATCTCTGTGGTTAATAATACCTCATAGCTTCCTGGGTTATCATAGCGATAAATAGCATTTTTATCCCTTGAATCTATCATCTTAGATTCTCCGAACTCCCAGCGCCATTCTTTAGAGTATCCATCTCCTCTAAAGGTGATATACTCCCCTTGTAATGCTTCTAGTGGAGCCTCTATCGAGATAAGTTCATTTATAATATCTCCTCCCGAAGAAGGTTTAACATTAACGATGAACTTCTTTTCGATATTCTCATCCACAGTTAACCTCACTTGATACTTACCTGTTGCCATATATTTGTACTCTCCTCTTCGCTTATCTGATGTATCTCCATTACCGAATTCCCACATCCAATGCGAAGCTCCTCTTGTGCTGTCTGAAAACACAACTGCCTTACCTACTTCTACATCGAAAGGAGTGATTCTAGCCTGTAATTCTCGCTTTATAAAAAAGTGACGATATAAAAATGCTGATCCGATACATAGTAAGATAACTACTAAGACAACAATCGTTCTACTGTTAAATATTCTATTTTTCATTTATCACTATCTTTTAATACTCTTGATCTCGTCTAAACGCTTGTTTAGACCTATCTCACATATTTCTAAATTTCGTTTAAAGGCTACTACGTTTTCTTTCTTGCTCCATAGTTCCTTTTTGTCAGCAAACCACATATTGTAAAAGTTACTGTACTGCAAAAAGATTTTATAGCGCTCATCATAACTCTTATCTTCATAGATATG
>JASLGC010000252.1 GCA_030150335.1 Flavobacterium sp. | reverse complement strand
TGCTTATATTTGCGTACTTATAAAAAACTATTCTCGAATGCAGATTTCATACAATTGGTTAAAACAATTCATTAAATTAGACATTACACCAGACGAAACTTCAGAAATCTTAACAGACTTAGGTCTTGAGGTGGAAGGAATAACTCACTACGAGAGTTTAAAAGGTGGTTTAAAAGGAGTTGTTGTTGGACATGTATTGTCTTGTACAAAACATCCTAATGCAGATAAATTAAACGTAACAAAAGTTGATTTAGGAACAGGTGAACCAGTACAAATCGTTTGTGGTGCTCCTAATGTTGCTGAAGGACAGAAAGTACCTGTTGCTACAATTGGTACAGAGTTATTCGATGCAGAAGGAATTGCATTCCAAATCAAAAAAGGTAAGATTCGCGGAGAAGAAAGCTTTGGTATGATTTGTTCTGAAGTAGAACTTGGAATTGGAACAGACGGAAGTGGTATTTTAGTTCTTGACAACAAATGGGAACCAGGTACTCCTGCTGCTACAATCTTCAACGTTGTTACTGACGAAGTTTTTGAAATAGGATTAACTCCTAACCGCTCTGATGCAATGAGTCACTGGGGTGTTGCCCGTGATTTAAGAGCTGGACTTTTACAAAACTCTAAAGAAGAGATTCAACATAAAGAATTGATTACTCCTTCTGTTAGTAAATTTAAAGTAGAACGCAGAACATTAAAAATTGATGTTAGCGTAAATGATTATAAAAGAGCGCCAAGATACTGTGGTGTTACTATTTCTGGGGTTGAAGTAAAACAATCTCCTGAGTGGTTACAAAACAGACTTAAAGCTATTGGAATTGCTCCTAAAAACAACATCGTTGACGTTACTAACTATGTACTACACGACTTAGGACAACCATTACATGCTTTTGATGCAGCGAAAATTAAAGGTGCTAAAGTTATCGTTAAAACAGTTGAGGCTGGAACAAAATTCACAACACTTGATGGAGTTGAAAGAACACTACACCAAGATGACTTGATGATTTGTGACGAAAATGGTCCAATGTGTTTAGCTGGTATTTTTGGAGGTAGCAAATCTGCTGTTTCTGAAAACACAACTACTATCTTCTTAGAAAGTGCTTACTTCAACCCTGTTGCAATTCGTAAAGCGGCTAAAAGACATGGACTTAACACAGATTCATCATTCCGTTTTGAAAGAGGTATCGACCCTGCAATTACTGAATACGCATTAAAACATGCTGCATTATTGATTCAACAAGTAGCTGGTGGTGAAATCACTTCTGATATCGTTGACTTATACCCTAAGAAAATTGAAGACTATTCAGTATTCTTAAACTTCAACAATATCAACCGTCTTCTTGGAGAAGAAATCTCAAAAGATACAATCAAGAAAATCTTAGTGTCTTTAGACATTAAAGTTCATAGTATGTCTGACGTTGGTATTGGTATTACAGTACCTGCTTACCGTGCAGATGTAACAAGAGAAATTGATATTATTGAGGAAATCTTACGTGTGTATGGTTTCAACAATATCACTTACTCTTCTAAGTTAAACGCTACAATTGCTGCAAATTCTCGTACTGAAGACCACAAAGTACAGAATATCATTGCTCAACAATTAGTTGCTCAAGGGTTCCACGAGATTATGAATAACTCGTTAACAACTCCTGACTACAGCGATTTATCTGAGAATATTAAATCTAATTTCCAAGTAGATATTTTAAACCCATTAAGTCACGATTTATCAGTAATGAGACAATCTTTACTTTTCGGAGGTTTAGAAGCTATTTCTTACAATATCAATAGAAAACGTGGAGATTTAAAATTCTTTGAGTTTGGTAAAACTTACCACAAAATGCTAAATAACTACGAAGAATACAAACGCTTCGCCGTTTTTGCAACTGGTAATATTACTAAAGCAAGTTGGAACTCGGTACAAAAACCGGTTGACTTCTTCGAATTCAAAGCTTATGTAAATGCAATTGTTGCTCGTTTAGGGTTAACAAAAATAACTACTCAACCAACAGAATCTGACATCTTCTCTGAAGGTATCGCTTACTATGTAGGAAAAGATTTAATTGCTGAGTTCGGTATCCTTAAAAAGGGCATCTTGAAAGAGTTTGACATTAAACAAGAAGTATTCTATGCTGAATTTAATTGGGATAACACATTGAAAATGTTGTCTTCTAAGATTAAATATACAGATATTAATAAATACCCTTCTGTTAAACGTGATTACGCTCTTTTAATCAACGAAAACGTTACTTTCGGAGAAATATTCAACATCGTTAAACAAGTTGATAAAAACATCATTAAAGACGTTACTTTATTTGACGTTTACCAAGGAGATAAAATAGAAGATGGTAAAAAATCTTATGCTATTTCAATCTTAATGGAAGATTCAAGTAAAACATTGACTGATAATCAAGTTGAAAAAATCATGGGTAAAATCCAATACCAACTTGAAAATAACGTTGGTGCACAATTGAGATAATCTAAGATTACACTATACTAAAATGGGCTGCCCTATAAAAGGGCAGCCCATTTTTTATTGACATTGTACTAAAAACTGTGTAAGTATAAAATTCTGCTTGGGTTAAATCCGAGCAGATTTTTTTTATATCAATAGCCTCCTACACAGCAAAAAAGGCACAAAAAGTACAAAAATCTCAGATTATCAATGAATTATTTTATTTCAAAATAAACAACGCATTCTGCGAAAAACACTTAAAATTCACCCAAATCCACTTAAACTTGTTTTGGTCTCGCTTTAGTCTTGTTCGGAAAACAGCCCCTCAACCCAAGTAAACACTGGAGTTTACCGAAGGCGACCAAAACAAACCTAAAAATAAAATTAATATAATACTGAATATCAAGCATTTAAGATTCCGTAAATTATCAAAAGTGGGCAAAATATATCAAAATCGTCAAAAATGAGCAAAATATAGCGTATGCTATCATATACTATCAAAATTATCACATTAAAAAGAACTCCTTTACAGAGTTGATAGATTTGCAATGTGATTCAACGCAATGAGTATTTACGCCCCCTTTTCCAAATCATAACAGAATATTTAATTTTAAAAATCATGTTCAGACCTGAAAACCTATATTTAGAAATTACAAACAGTACGTATTTAGGAGTATTCTTACAACGATTAAAATGAATTATTATAACCTAAGTTCGATTACAACAAGGCTTATTGATTAGTTAACATTCTATCATATCTAATAGCTATTCTTTTATACAAGAAATGGTACGCAATAATACCTGCGATAAGATTAGTAGAGAAATTAATAGAAGATCTATATCTAAATTGAGCAACTTGACATACATTTTTTAATTCATCCTTTTTACAACTTCAATCACTGATCTTTTTTTAAGTAGCATTTTATCAGACATAGTCACAAGGGAGTTCTTCATATTATTTTTTAAACTATTAAATAATTCGATTCTATCTATAAATAATAATTCAGCAATCTTAACATCAATTATATGAAGCTTAAATCCATGAAACCAAGCAATAGTTAACTTACCAGTTGTTTCTAAATTTTTAAAACCTTTGTTTCTACTGATTCTTTTTAGATATACAAGCTTGAATCGGGGTAGAATCTACAAATGAGATACCTGTCATTATCTTAAACAACATGTTTTAGCTAAGATAGCCATAGGCATAATCACAGATTGCATCAACTCTACAAAACGATTATATGAGATAATATTAGAAACTCTTTAGTCATATGTTTTTGAACATAATAAATATAGAAATGCTTAAAACAACAAAAACGCTTAAATGAAATAGAAGATAAGTTGTAACTAATTCAGGGGTAGACTACAACACGTTACAGGTCTTTTCTTTAATAGAAATAACATAATCAGTAAAAAAATCATATCCCTTAATCACAACTAAACTAAAACACTTTGTTTAAAACTTATCCTTTTAAAAAGCTTCATATCCAAAGCAACCTCACCTTTGACAATACTTAAAAATAGGACATAAAAAAAGCCAGTACTTACGTACTGGCTTTTCATATAATTTATCTTAGTAGTCAAAGACTATCCTAAAACTTCTTTTACTTTTTTACCGATTTCAGCAGGAGAATCAACAACGTGGATTCCACACTCAGCCATAATACGTTTTTTAGCAGCAGCTGTATCATCAGCACCACCTACGATAGCACCAGCGTGTCCCATTGTTCTTCCTTTAGGAGCTGTTTCACCAGCGATGAATCCAATAACAGGTTTTTTGTTACCGTTTTCTTTTACCCAACGAGCAGCATCAGCCTCTAATTGACCTCCAATTTCACCAATCATAATGATTGCTTCAGTTTCAGGGTCAGCCATTAATAACTGAACAGCTTCTTTAGTAGTAGTTCCAATGATTGGGTCACCACCAATACCAATAGCTGTAGTAACTCCTAATCCTTGTTTTACAACTTGATCAGCAGCTTCATAAGTTAAAGTACCTGATTTAGAAACAATTCCTACAGTACCTTTTTTGAATACGAAACCTGGCATAATACCAACTTTAGCTTCACCCGGAGTAATAACACCTGGACAGTTTGGACCTACTAATCTACAATCTCTACCTTTGATATAGTTGTAAGCTTTGATCATATCAGCAACAGGAATTCCTTCTGTGATACAAATAATAACTTTAATTCCTGCATCAGCAGCTTCCATAATAGCATCTGCAGCAAATGCTGGT
>JASLGC010000101.1 GCA_030150335.1 Flavobacterium sp. | reverse complement strand
ATGAACTTGATGTTTTGATTAAAGTCAGGTTGCAACTGTGCTAAACTCTCTCCTATTTCATTTAAATGTTGATGCGTAAAAGCCTTGTAGACAGAGATATTATTTGCTCTCCAACTAAAGTGTGTTGACGCTGAAGGTCGTTGTCCTGCACCTGTAGACCCTGTCAATGCATTTATGTAAAGAGCGTCTCCCAACTTACCAGCATTAGCTAATGGCAATAGTGCTAATTGAATTGCAGTAGCAAAACAACCGGGGTTTGCTATATAGTTAGCCCCTTTAATTTCATCCTTGTTCAATTCTGGCAATCCATAGACAAATTCACCCGAAGTTTCTTGTAATCTAAAATCTTGGCTTAAGTCAATAATCTTGATGTGCTTTTCAATTGGGTTTTCTTGTAAAAAAACTTTAGAATCACCATGTCCTAAACACAAAAAAAGTACGTCTATATTTTGGTTTAACTCATCAGTGAAAACTAAATCAGTATCCCCAAATAAGTCTGCATGCGCCTCATAAACAGGCTTATTTGCATTGCTCTTACTATGTACAAAGGTTATTTCTACTACAGGATGAATTAGTAACAAACGCAATAATTCACCTCCGGTATAACCAGCACCTCCAACTATTCCAACTTTTACCTTCTGCATGTTATTCTTGGTTTGTGTTATTTACTTTATGCCAAATCATTACTTGGTTACCAAATATCTTAGAGAAACCTTTAACGTCTTCTCCAGTCCAAGCATTGTTCATTTCACCATAGCTACCGAATTTGTTAGACATTAAGTCATGTTCAGATTCAATACCTACAACTACGAAACGATATGGATGCAACTCAACGATCACTTTACCACTTACAGTTTGTTGTGTACTTGTCAAGAATGCTTCCATATCACGCATAATTGGGTCATGGAATTGTCCTTCGTGTAAATAGTTACCATAAAAAGAACCTAATTGTTCTTTCCAACTTAATTGCCATTTAGTCAACGTATGTTTTTCTAAAGTATGGTGTGCTTTTACAAGGATAATAGGTCCCGCAGCCTCAAATCCAACTCTTCCTTTAATTCCGATAATAGTATCACCAACGTGAATATCTCTACCGATTCCGAAAGGCTGAGCTAAATCTTGTAATTGTTGGATAACCTCAGTAGGTTTCATTTTTTTACCGTTTAATGCAATTGGCTCCCCTTTTTCAAATTCAATCTCCACAGTTTCAGGAGTTGATTTGCTAACCGGAGTAGGCCATGCATTTTCAGGTAAGTATAAATTAGAAGTTAGGGTTTCTTTTCCACCTACTGACGTTCCCCATAAACCTTTATTAATTGAATATTTTGCCTTTTCAGCGTTTATTTCAACACCGTGTTTTTGTAAAAACTCAATCTCCTCTTCTCTACTTAATTTCAAATCTCTAATCGGAGTAATAATTTGTACATTCGGCACTAAAATATTGAATATCATATCAAAACGCACTTGGTCATTACCAGCTCCAGTACTACCATGAGCAACTGCTTCTGCACCAATCTTCTTAGCATAGTTTGCAATAGCTGTAGCTTGGCAAACACGTTCTGCACTTACTGATAATGGATATGTAGCGTTTTTCAAAACATTTCCAAAAATCAAATACTTTACACTATCGTTGTAGTAATCTTCTGTTTCATCTATCGTTGTATGAGATGCTACACCTAAAGCGTATGCTTTCTCTTCAATTGCTTTCATTTCTTCTGAAGAAAAACCTCCTGTGTTTACCACTACAGAGTGTACTTCATATCCAAGTTCTTCTTTCAAATAAATTACGCAAAAGCTTGTATCTAAACCTCCGCTAAATGCTAAAACTACTTTCTTATTATTCATGATTGTGTTGTTTAAAAATTAAAATAGATGTGTTTTTTTGACTGTTTTTTTCAATTGAATTTGCAATCTTTTCAAGAGAGAATACTTCTTTTGCATACGCTTCAATCGTTCCTTTGCTTTTGCTTTCTGGTCAATCTTATTTCGTATCTCTTTTTCCTTAGCTTCAGGATTGTACAACATTGCAGTACACAAACAATTGTTTCTTTCTTTGCTTTTCAAAATTTGAATGTTGACACAACTTTCACAGCCTTTCCAGAACATTTCATCTTGTGTTAATTCTGAATAAGGTACAGGTTCATACCCTAATTCAGAGTTAATTTTCATTACTGCAAAACCAGTAGTTAGACCAAATATTTTTGCTTTAGGGTATTTACTTTTAGACAGTTCAAAAACTCTTTTCTTGATTGCTTTAGCCAAGCCTTCTTTTCTAAAAATAGGATTAACAATTAATCCTGAGTTTGCAACATAATCACCGTGACTCCATGTTTCGATATAACAGAAACCAGCCCACCTTCCATTAGCATGTAGGGCTATAACAGCCTTACCTTCAATCATTTTATTGGCTACATATTCCGGCTTTCTTCTTGCGATACCAGTACCTCTGGCTAATGCAGACTGAGCCATTTCTTCGCAAATTTGTTCAGCATATCCTACGTGAGATTCATTCGCAGGTATAACGAAAAACTGATTTGAATTCATTTCAAAAACAGAGAATTAGTATTCAAAATGCCCGAAAAAGGGAATAATTCTTGGGTACAAGAACTCCTTATGGGTAATTGAATGATGTTAAAAATCGATGATATATATACAGATATGATGCCAAAATAGCATCACATTAAAAAAGACTTTAAGACTAAGCCCGTGACCGCGATGCCCGCGAAGTAAGAATAGAAAAAACCACAACAGTTGCAGGAGCAATGTTGTTCAAAGTAAAAGTACTATTTGAATTGGTTTTCATCATTTTATTTTTAGCTACTTAATTAGCTGAAACAAAGGTTTGCAATTATTTTTTTAATATGCAAGTATTTTTTAAAAAAAATAAATCCCTTTGCAAAACCCAATAAAACAAGGCCTTACAAAAGGATTTAAACTATATAAATTGAACTTATTTTAGTAAGTCAACAAACTTTTCACATCGTATTTCGCTAATTTATCGCGACCATGAAGAAAGGAAAGCTCCATTAAGAAGTTAACTTGAACAATTTCTCCACCTAATTTTTCTACTAATTTGCACACTGCTTCAGCAGTACCTCCAGTTGCTAAAACATCATCGTGAATCAATACTTTTTCTCCTGGTTTAATAGCATCTGCATGCATCTCTAAAATATCAGTTCCATATTCTAAACTATATTCTTCAGAAATAGTTTCAAAAGGTAGTTTTTTAGGTTTACGCACAGGTATAAATCCAGCACCTAACTTCTCTGCTAATAAAGTTGCAAAAAAGAAACCTCTACTCTCCATTCCTACTACTCTATCCACTTTTTGATCACCAATAAGCTCCAACAATTTTTTTGTTGTTTCTACCATCGCTGCGTGATTATTTAAAAGGGGAGTAATGTCTTTAAAACCAATACCTTCTTTCGGAAAGTCTTGAATATCTCTAATATAATCTTCTATTCTCATCTTCGTCCATTTTGAATTCAAAAATACTATTAATTATCTGATTTAATAACTTCTATAATCTTTTCACAAACCTTTTGAGGTTCGATTGTTCTCATTACATCCTCATATCCCTCAACTACCTTATTTCCATATACAGAAGTTGGCAAAAGAGGATACTTTTGTCTATCTGCAGTTAAGCAATAATCTGATGGTTGATTGAAAGGAGCAAATCCTGCATACGGGTGTGTAGCTCCCCATAAAGTTATTACTTTTTTACCTAACATTGCCGCAATATGAGCATTTCCAGAGTCCATTGCAAGCATTACATCTAAATGTTGTATAAGGTTCAACTCTACGTCAAATTTCACCTTCCCAGCCATTACAATTACATTGTAATTATCTCGTTTTAACTGATTTAAAAGAGCAATTTCTTCCTCTCCTCCTCCAAATAAAAAGATGATTGATTTCTCTCTTTCTGCTAATATATCTACTACTTGTTGCATCATATCTAAAGGATAAACCTTAGAATCATATTGCGCAAAAGGAGCTATCCCAATCCAATAAGTATCCTTTTCTTTTACATATTGAAGTAATTCAGGAGCTAATTCAGGAATTGCAGGAAACTGTGGATTATCTAAATTCACTGAAAAACCTAACTGTATAAGTGTATTCAAGTGATTTGAAAACATGGTAGGAACTTGCTCAAAAACCTTGTTTTCAGCGCGAACTAAAGCTTTTTTAGCATCTCTTCCTTTGTCAAGTGCAGCAACTTTAACTCCTTTGATTTTAAACAAATTTCGTACAATTTGAGAGCGAAGTACATTATGGAAGTCAGCGAAGTAATCCACTTTTAACTTTGCTAAATCAAAATACAATCTAATAAGTCCAAGAAAGCCTTTGTGTCGTTTCTTTACATCAATAGGAAAGAAATCAACACGTTCTATTCCTTTAAAGAAAGGTTTGAAAAAAGGTCTTGATACGACTGTTACACGCACATCTTTATGTTGTGCAATCAATGCTCTTACAACAGGAACTGTCATTGCAACATCCCCCATTGCAGACAACCTAAAGATTAAAATATGTTTCAAATTTGCCACGTAAATATAAATTTGTTTATGAACAAGAAAAGCGTGAAAAATTCACGCTTTCAATAATTTATATCAAAGATATGATTATTTCTTATTTTGGTATAATACTGGATTTAATTCCTCGTCATTATACATTTTCATTTGTTTGTATACTTTCATATACTTATCACCATTAGCGATATCATTCAACAAATCATCAATAGCTGTTGTTAAGTCTTTCTTTTGCTCTAAAAGAACGTCTAATTTAGCTTGACATTTATCTCTATGATCTTGTGTTGCTTCAGCTCTTGTAGCCTCTTCATTCATGTGATATATTTTCAAAGACAAGATTGATAAACGGTCTATAGCCCAAGCAGGACTTTCCGAATTAATCTTTGCATCTCCTTTAATTTCTACGTTTTTATATTGTTGTAAAAAGTAGCTATCAATGAACTCAACCATGTCAGTACGTTCTTGATTTGAAGCATCAATTCGTCTTTTTAGTGCTAATGCAGCTACTGGATCTATTTGTGGATCACGAATAATATCCTCAAAATGCCATTGAACAGTATCAATCCAGTTTTTTAAATACAAAAGATGTTTAATATCTTCCTTTGGATATGGGTTGCTAATTGGCTGATCTACATTGTCATATTTATGATAATCACGTATACTCTCTTCGAATATTGGAAATGCTAACTCTGAAAACATATGAATAATTTTATTTACAAATATAGTTTTTATACTTTTATGGTACTAATTATACCCATATGAATATTCACTATATTTCAGCAGAGAACAGTATTTTAAATCACTTCTTAGCCCAACTTCGCGACGTAAATGTGCAAAAAGACAGCATGCGTTTTAGAAAAAACATCGAACGTATCGGAGAGATCATGGCTTATGAATTGAGTAAAAAATTGCCTTATAAGGATATTACTGTACAAACTCCACTTGGAGTTAAACACACAACTTGCATTGAAGACAATGTAGTATTATGTTCTATTCTACGCGCAGGTTTAGCACTACACACAGGTTTTATGAACTTCTTTGATAATGCAGAAAACGGATTCGTATCAGCTTATCGTCGCCATGGGAAACATGGAGAGGCAAGTGAAATCTTAGTTGAGTACCAAGCTGCTCCTTCTTTTCAAGATAAGATTCTTATTTTAATCGACCCTATGCTTGCTACAGGACAATCATTAGTAGCAGTAATCAATAAATTAATGGCTGAAGAGACACCAAAAGAGTTACATATAGCAGTAGTTATATCAGCTCCTGAAGGAATTCAGTTCTTAGAGGAGAACTTACCAGATAACGTTAACTTATGGGTTGCTACGTTAGATGAGAAGTTAGACGATCATAATTACATCGTTCCTGGATTAGGAGATGCTGGAGACTTAGCTTATGGTCATAAACTATAAGACAAGCTGCGCTATATAAAAGAAAACTCCTATAAAGAAGACAGTATACACTACAGCTTCTCTTCTCCATTTTTGAGGTAGATTCTCAATGTAATTTGCTCCTAATAAAGCAAGAGGGAAGAATGTAAATAATAATGTCCCGTTATTTTTATCAGCAGAAATCACATAAATTGCAACGCCTATAAGGAATGATAACAACATCTTCTTATAGGTGCTTTGCATATTATATGGTTTTGACGCTATACTTGTTGCTTGACTTACGAAAAACAAGAGAGAGATAGACACATAAATTGCTAAAGCAATATTCTGATATGTATTCTCAAAATACATAAAATCAAAACTTATTCTACATTTAGACCAAAACCATTCAATATAACTGATATCATTTATTAATAGATATAATGATAAGAATACAGTTACAGTAAAGAATGCTATAATTGGTATAAACCAGTTTCTATAATCTTTAGATCCGAAAAAAGTAATTGCAAAAAATAGCAATAAAAAGTACAAAATACTCCAAAAGTGGAATAAACCTGCTACAAATATCCACAATGATGCATCAAAAACCTTCTCTTTTGATTGTTTTAATGAATGTAATGAAAACAAGCGTCTCAAAGCAAGCATAATAAAAAAGCTTGAAACAATTACTCTACTATGTCCTAATACTGTAGGAAATAGCATTAAAAAGGAAACAAAGAGTAAAGGAACATAAGCATTATCCTTTACTAACCTATTCTTTGTTACTATAAACTGTGATAAATACATCATTAGCAACAACATCCCTATTAAAACACCTCTTTTAGCTACCTCAAACTCAGTCCATATTAGATGTTCTTGGTCTATAAATAAGTACAATACACTAATAATCAAGATTAACAGTGTTAGTATTATGTAATTAATTGGTTTTGTTTTACTAAAAATAGTTGCTAACATTTATATATTTTATATTTTTGTAGATAATAAACGAAATTGTATTCTGTAAAGAATTCCGTTTCGTTTAAAACGGATTGATATAATAATTTTATTTAATTTAAAATAAAGTACGATGACTTCATTTTTTAACGGAATTGGATTCCTATTTGAAAAAGTTCTTTTTATACCAATGGACTTTTTTGCAAAATTAGAATTAGAAAATTGGTGGGCTGCTAATATCCTTACTTGGATGTTTATCCTTATCACTTGTTATTTTCTTGTATTTTGGTTAAAACAACTTCAGATTTTCAAATCAAATAATGAAGACAACCAAGATACTACAGCCCACTCATTTTTAAAATAGTAGGCTTTTAAAGATCAAATCCTATATCTTTACGATAATAAATCTTATCAAAATTTAGCTTGTCTATATTTTGGTAAGATTTTTTTAATGCCTCTTCGTAACTATTGCCATACGAAGTTACAGCTAAAACTCTACCTCCATTAGTAACTACTTCATTACCTTTTACCGCAGTTCCAGCATGGAAAACGATTGAGTCATTTACCTTATCAAAACCAGTAATTACTTTCCCTTTTTCATAATCTTCTGGATATCCACCAGAAACAAGCATTACAGTTGTAGCAGTACGCTCATCAATAACTAATTCTACTTCATCAAGTTTTTGAGTTGCTAAAGATTCAAATAAGTCAACTATATCAGACTTAATTCTTGGCATTACAACTTCCGTTTCTGGATCTCCCATACGTACATTGTATTCTATAACGAAAGGATCATCTCCAACCTTAATCAAACCAATAAAAACAAATCCTTTAAAATCAAGATTATCTTCTTGTAAGCCTTTTACAGTTGGTTTTACAACGCGTTCTTCAACTTTAAGCATAAAGTCTTCTGTTGCAAATGGAACTGGAGAAACAGCTCCCATTCCACCTGTATTTAATCCTGTATCACCTTCTCCTATACGCTTATAGTCTTTCGCAGTAGGAAGAATTTTATACGATTTACCATCTGTCAAAACAAAACAGCTTAGTTCAATACCTGCTAAAAACTCTTCGATAACCACTTTAGAACTCGCATCTCCAAATTTAGCATCAACAAGCATATTTTCTAATTCAGTTTTAGCTTCCTCGATATTATCTAAAATCACAACTCCTTTTCCAGCTGCTAAACCATCTGCCTTTAATACAAATGGAGGGTTTAGAGTTTCTAAAAAAGCTTTTCCTGCTTCAACAGTATCTTTTGTAAAACTTTGATAAGCTGCTGTTGGGATATTATGTTTTATCAAGAATTCCTTTGCAAAATCTTTACTTCCTTCTAATTGTGCGCCTTTTTTAGAAGGTCCAACGATTGGAACTTGATTAATATCTTGGTCATTTTTAAAAAAATCAACAATCCCTTTTACCAAAGGATCTTCAGGACCAACAATAACCATATCAATCTGTTTATCCAAAACTATCTTTTTGACAGCTTCAAAATCATTCGGATTGACATCCATATTTGTAGCAATATTAGCTGTACCAGCATTACCTGGGGCAACAAATAAAGCCTCACATTTTTTGCTCTGTAACATTTTCCACGCCAAAGCATGTTCACGTCCTCCAGAACCTAATAATAAAATTTTCATTAAGTGTGTTGTTTGTAATTATGTTTCAAAAATAAATATAAATTAAAGAATAACGAAGAGTAACCAATAATAAAAAAAGTCACTAATACGTTTATTAGTGACTTTTTCTAATAGGCTTTCTTTTCGCCCTTAAAAACGTTATATACAGTTAAATAAATAATTTTTATATCTAAAAATATAGACCAGTTTTCTAAATAAAATAAATCATACTTAAACCTATTTACTATATCTCTATTTGTTTCAATCTCTCCCCTGTACCCATGTGTTTGAGCCATTCCTGTTATACCAGGTTTAACTAAATGACGTAACATGAACCTATTTACTCGTTTTGAATAAAGCTTTGTATGAACAACCATATGAGGTCTTGGTCCTACAATAGACATATCTCCCATAAATACATTCAAGAACTGCGGGAATTCATCCAAACTTGTTTTTCTTAAAAAAGCACCAACTTTCGTAATTCGACTATCATTTTTAGTCGCTTGTTTCCTATCTGAATCTCCATTTACATGCATAGAACGAAATTTATAACAAGCAAACTCATTATCATTTAGTCCCGTGCGAACTTGCTTAAAGAATATAGGCCCCTTAGACTCCATTTTAATGAAAATAGCTATTAAAGGAACAAGCCAAGAAAGAATAAATAAGATAACAAAAGTTGAAAAAACGATATCAAATACTCTTTTTAGAAACTTATTATAAGTTTTGTCTAAAGGAATTATTCTCCTTGGTACTACAGCTACTACATCATAATATTCCAATGAAAAATTGTAACTCAAAAGCTGTTTTTGTGAAGGCACATATTTTACATTAACAAAGTTATTATCAGCAAACTCAAGTAATTGATGATAATCTTCATTTTGAACTATCGAAAATTGAATATACATTTCATCAATATCTTTTGACAAAATAAATTCTTGGATTTCCCCTATACTACTGTCTTCAACACTCTTAAAAATCTTACATATCCTATACCCTAAATCTTCTCTTTTGACGAGGACTTTCTTTAAAGCCTCTACTTCCTTTCCTTGTCCTATTAAAACAATATTTCTAAAGTTACCCCCTAATACCCTTCTTATATATTTTAGAATAAAAAATACTATAAATTTAATTGAACTAATAATAATAAACGAAGATACTCCAAAACCTATCAACTCCCTTGGTTCGGCAAATCGTTCAAAGAATCCATTTAAAGCAGCAACTAAAATGAACTGAAGTACAAATTGTTTAAATATTTTCTCAAAAATACGGACAATTCTAGTATGACGATAAACATCATAAAATCCACACCCCCATGATATAGCTATCCAAAATAAACTAATAACAAGATTGTAAAATCCAAACCAATTATCCAGAAATGAAAACCAAAAATATGCCAACACATTTATCACAATTAAATCAATTAAGATCATTGTGGGACGGATTAAGTAAGAATAGCGTCCTGTCTTCTTTTTTGCCATTAATAAATAAATTTAGAAAAATCTTTATGTTCCTCTTTTAATAATTCAGAGTTTGAAAAGTTTTCAAAGTAATTATAAGTTGCCAACATTCCTTCTGTTCTACAAACTTTTGGTTGCCAATTAAGTATTTTGACAGCCTTATCAATATTAGGACATCTTTGCATTGGATCATTAATTGGCAACTCCTTAAAAATTATTTTTTGATTGCTATTTGTTAACTTAATAATTTCTTTTGCAAAATCTAAAATTGATATTTCATCAGGATTACCAATATTAATTGGTAATGTATAATCTGAAAATAGTAATCTATAAATACCCTCTACTTGATCAGAAACATAACAAAAAGATCTTGTTTGGCTACCATCCCCAAACACTGTTAGATCTTCCCCTCTTAATGCTTGACCAATGAATGCAGGAATAACACGACCATCATTTAATCGCATCCTTGGTCCATACGTATTAAAAATACGAACTATTCTCGTTTCAACGCCATGGAAAGTATGATAAGCCATAGTAATTGATTCTTGGAAACGCTTTGCTTCATCATAAACCCCTCTAGGTCCGATAGTATTTACATTACCATAATATTCTTCTGTTTGAGGATGTACTAATGGATCACCATATACTTCAGACGTAGAAGCAATTAATATTCTTGCCCCCTTTACTCTTGCTAATCCTAATAAATTATGGGTCCCCAAAGATCCAACTTTTAAAGTTTGAATCGGAATTTTTAAGTAGTCTATTGGACTAGCTGGAGAAGCAAAATGTAAAATGTAATCTAATTCCCCAGGAACATGAACAAACTTAGTTACATCATGATGATAAAATTCAAAATTATCTAACTTAAAAAGATGTTCTATATTTTTAAGATCTCCTGTTATAAGGTTATCCATCCCTATAACATGAAATCCCTCTGCAACAAATCGGTCACATAAATGTGATCCTAAAAAACCCGCTGCCCCTGTTATAAGTATACGTTTCATTCTATTTCCTATATTAATCTGCTAATTTAAAGAATTCATTGCTATCATTTAAGCTATAATATGTTATTACATAAAAAACTTATATTTTTGTAGTTAAATCATTTTTTATGCGTATTGTTCACATAGTAGAATCTTTCGGAGGAGGTGTTTATTCCTATTTCAAAGATCTTTCTTTCTTTCTTTCAAATATTCCAAATATAGAGACAACCATAATTTATAGTAATACACGAAAAGAAGTTACTCAAGAACAAATAGAAAACGACTTCCCACAAAACATACAAATGATTTCTGTAGATATGGAAAGAGAATTACGTCCATTAAAGGACTTAAAAGCTACTTTTCAAATTCGAAAAATATTAAGTGATCTATCGCCTGATATCATACACTTACATTCTTCAAAGGCTGGAGTAATTGGTCGTTGGGCAGCAACTTTAATAGGAAAAAGAAAAAGAGTTTTTTATACTCCTCATGGTTATTCATTTTTACAACTAAACTCTTCCAAATCTAAAAGAAAGTTATTTTATGCAATTGAAAAAATAACTCAATTTGTTTTTGGAGGAACAACAATAGCCTGTGGTGACACTGAATATAATATTGCAAAAAAAATAGGTAAATCAGAACTTGTTCGAAATGGTATTGACCTTGAGAAATTAGCGAAAGCTTACATTCCAAAAGAAAACCCTGCAAATAATAAACTTACAATTGGTATTGTAGGAAGAATTGTTTACGCTAGGAACCCTTCCTTATTTAATAGAATTGCTTTGCAGTTTCCAAATTATAATTTTATTTGGATTGGAGATGGAGAATTACGACATGAACTAACAGCAAAAAATATTTTTATTACAGGTTGGTGTAAAAAAAATACTGAAGTATTCAATTTTTTAAATAAAATAGATGTATATATTCAAACATCTTTATGGGAAGGATTACCAATTGCTGTATTAGAAGCCATGGCTTTTAGAAAACCCATAATTGCTACTAATGTAATAGGTAATAAAGATATTGTGATTACAAATTTTAATGGCTTTTTATTTGAACAAGTAGAGGAACTAATCCCGATTTTCAATAAATTAGAAAATACGAATACAAGAACAAAATTAGGTTCAAATGCTTACTTTGATTGTAAAAACAAATACAATAAAGACATTAATTTCCAAAAACTTCTTACAATCTATAAAACAATTTAGTTTCCTTTTCACTAAAATAAAAAAAACGGGTACCTCATATTTAATATTAATGGAATATGAGGTGCCCGTTTTCTTATAAATTAAGTTCTACAAGATTTCTCTTGTTTTACTTCAATATCTTTACTTATCGCAATGATTAAAAATATTGTAAAACCAAAAAAATAACTACCAATTTGTCTATCAAAAAGATTTTCAACAATACAAAAATTCATTAAAGAGATGAACAATGCTAAAGGAACAAATGATTTTTTAGCTTTCCAAAAAACTAATATAAAAGCAATACATAAAAGTATAAAACCAATAATACCACTTAAAACATAATATTCTAAAAATTGATTATGAGTATTAAATAAATCAGATAAAAAATATCCTCGCATCGGGTTATCAATAGTTGAAACATCATAACAAACACCAAGTTTTCCTAACAATACCTCCATATTGCCTATTCCCTTTAGATGACTAAAATTATCTTCTTGAATTATCCCGATGGTACACTTCCAAATTGTAACTCGAGGCTCTATATGTGATAAACGTTCAATTAAACTAATTTCCTCATTCGAATTAGAAAAACCAAATCTATCCTTTAAATTGCTATTCAATTGAAATGTTGTAATTACAATAATTGCTAAAGAACTGAAAAATAAAACTTTTTTAAAGATAGATACTTTCGCATAAAAAACTAAATAAATTAATGAAATAAGTAACAAAGAAATTATTTGTATCCTATTGGCAATAATACCTAAATAGACAAGAAATAAAACAGGTAACAAACAATAAATTATCCTAAAGTTAGATTTTACTTGATTAAATAAGTATATACTTATAAACGTTCCTAAACTTAATAAAAAACCTAAATAAGGCCTTGCAACCACCAGTAGTTTATTAATATGACCTCCTCCTTTCATATTAAACTCCCCAGTAGTTATATAATATTCAAATAAATTATAACTACCCAATAATACTAAACTAACTAAAGAAGCTAAAAATACATTTAAAAGGAATTTCAAATTATCTATTCTCAATAATATAATAATTGCTGCTAATTGTAATCCCAAATAGCCGACTCGTCTATCACTTAAATCATCTGCTAAAAAAGCAATTACTATCTGATAAATAGCAGAAATAAGAAAAGACAGATAAATAAATTTGTTCTGTTTGAACTTTTCTTTATAAACAATTCTTGTTGTTTTAAAATCAAGTATATAAATCAAAAATAATGCAATCAGAGCAATATTTACAATACTCAATCCAAAAGTCAAGAATACGATATAAAGTACTGCAAATAGAGCTATAACTTTATTTATATTTCTTTTAAATTCCATAATATATTTTATTTATTTACAATTGTTTTATTTTTTAACTCTATACGAAAAGTTTAATATAACTCTTCTTAAAAATTTCAAATTTGAAAACGAAAAAACTACTAAAAACCAAAATAAACTTAATCCTCCCGTTCTTTTCAAATAAATAAAATTCGAAATTTCTCCTTTTTGCATTTTGTATATATCCCCAGATAATCCAGATTCTCCATAATCACGTTTTAAATGAATACTACTAGAAAGATTAATCAATAAACAAATTCCACTTCCTCCATTTTTTAATAATTCTAGAAAAAAGCGATAATCTTCAGAATGCCTTTGTTTCGTATTAAACTTCAATCCATGTAAACAATCTTTCTTTACAATTGTAGAAGACGTTAAACAATAATTTTTAAAACAAAGCTTTCTAAAATCAACTTCAATTTTACTATAATTGTAAACTAACGATTCTAATTTGCCTTTTCCTGCAGTGATAAACTTTGCATTTGGATTATTATTTATCTCTTCAACCTGTAATTTTATTTTATTTTCATGCCATAAATCATCAGAATCTAAAAATGCAATCCAATTTCCTTTTGCTTTAGATATTCCAACATTTCTTGCAGCTGAAGGTCCTTGATTAATTTGATTCACAATTACAATATTCAATATACCTATATATTTATCTTTTAATTTCATTAATAAATCTAAGGTATCATCTGCTGACCCATCGTTTATCGCAATTATTTCCAAAACTTTATATGATTGAATAGAGACACTCCATATACACTTCTCAATCGTTTTTATACAATTGTAACATGGTATTACAACTGATACTTTAATATCTTTCATAAGTCAATATTCAATTTATAGTCATTTCTCAATTTTATCAACAAAACAAGTAAAATCCAAAAACCAAACTGTCTAAAATAATCCAATTGAATCCAATTTATCATTAACCCAATTAAACCAATAAATAATATTACTCCAACAAACTTATTTTCCTTACTTAGGAAAGAAAAACTTTTAATATTATAATACAACACAGTTAAAAGAAATAAGGAAAAAATAAAAAAGCCTATTAAACCAACTTCTGCTAATAACCGAGTATATAAATTAAAATCTGAGGGAAAGCTTGGTATATCTTCATTTAAATACCATTCAGTAAATTCATAATTATTTTTAATTGCCCAATCTGGATAATAGTAAT
>JASLGC010000095.1 GCA_030150335.1 Flavobacterium sp. | reverse complement strand
TGCAAAATATGCTTTTAAACAAGCGGTACAAGACGACATCACTGCTTTAAGTATTGAGGCGGGTAAATTAGGAACCGTACAAGCAGAAAACGTTGAGCTAATTAAATCGGCAGTATATAATATGCTTGCGCATAAAGGAATGTATAACAAACCTATAAAAAAACATAGTGAAGAATAATCATCGTATATGACCAACATTATATACGCGTTCCTCAAACAGGATTTTTCTATAGTACTTTTAAAGCAGGTGATAAAATCAACAAAGACCAAGAGGTGGGGTATATCACTGACGAATTTGGAAAGATAATAAGCAGAGTAACCTCTCCTATCAATGGCATTATTTTATACAAAGTATGAATACCTCCTGTCAACAAAGGAGAAACGCTATTCTGTATAGGTCATTAATTTGTAATACTTGATAGATAGTAAACGCTATAAAACACAAAAGAACCAAACGATCGAAATAGTTTGGTTCTTTTGCATCTCATCTGAAATAGACAATTAATTGTGCAACTTACTCACTTCCTCTTCAGAAATACACAAGTAAGAAGCTAAGTCTTCTTTTGAAATACCTTTTAAGCAATCTTGATATCTCTCTACTAAAGCATCATAATACTCTTTTGAAGTTAGTTTTAGCAAATCTACTTTTCGTTGAAGCATAAAGTTCAACAATTCTCCCATAAAAATGTTCATCACACGGTGAATATGTGGAGATATTTCATACAACTCTCTTACGTCATGTTGCGTAATCACGTACATATCACAGTCTGTCGCTGCTTGCACATTAAAGTCACATGGTCTTTGTAAGGTAAAAGACAAGTTAGACAATGAGAATGTATGAGGCATACAAAACCAAAATGTCTTCTCGCGATTGTGTTTATCGTTTATCCAACAACGCAACACCCCTTCATTGATAAAATATATATTGTGTTCTACATCGCCTTCTTTCACAAGAAAATCACCCTTCTTGATCTTCACTCTCTTGAAATAGCCTTCAAATAACAATCTATCCCCCACTGTTAGATTTATATCTTTAACATCTAACCTATTTAACAAATCATCTATTATCATTTTTAGTAGAATTATTGATTATAATATCACAAAATTACATGATTTACACATAAAAAATCCTAACAAAAATCACAATAACAGCTTACAGCAGCCCTCACCCCTTTTAAAAGTTATTGAAAACTTAACAGAAACAAGGTTAATCAACAAATAACACTTCATTCAATCAATAATAAGAGTTTTAACACGTCATTTGCCTCAAATAGATAGCTTTCCCTTAAAAATAAAAAAGAGATTAATAATTAATCTCTTTTCCTTCTGTAAGTCCTGGTTTAACAACTGATAAGATAGTCACTCCATTTAATGAGGTATCAGACAGCAGTACATTAGAACCATATTTCTTTATTGGGGTTACAATTCTCTTACTAATGCGTTTATCAGCACTGACAACCCATACAAATGATTTCCCTTCTGCATCTATCCCCACGGCATTGCTTGAAACCTCGATGATATCTTTATAAACTGCTACCAACGATACTTTATTGTCAATAGTATCATCTGTAAAGAACTTCAAGTTTTCCCAAATAGGCATATATTGTTTAATGTGTACACGTTCTTGTAAGCTATTAGCCTGCAAATCAAAAGGAATACTTTGCCCGCTTTTCCCAACGAAAGCCCCTTTTACAGTAGCCTTATCTATTGACAATTTCCATTGCTCTAAATCATTTGCATTTAAATCAAAATACACATCATAAGCAACCACTTTAAATAGTAAATTATTTGCAGCTACATCATCGCCTATCTTTGGGCTAAGATTTTTAACAATCCCAGCATTAGCAGCTTTGATTACAATACGTTCATATTTATTCTGACCTACTGCAATTCTATTCTCTAACTGCTGATACTCCTTTAAGATTTCGTCATACTTCCCTTGTTGTTTTGCATGAGCACTTGAATCTTTGCTCTCAGATTTCTGAAGTTTTCCTTGAGCATTCTCTAATTTAGACTTCAACGATTCAAACTTTCTCAATTCTTTCCTCAGTTCAGAATCACTAAAAACAGCTTTATTCTCAACTTCTAAACCAACAATAGGTTGTCCTGCATTCACCATCTGACCTTCCTTGACAAACACCGCTACTACTCTACCTGTCTTTTCGGCTTTCTCTACTTTTGATTCCAGTATCTTAATCTTAGCATCGTATTCTTTAGAATAAGTATGGTACTTAGTAGCTAATTTAATGACAGAAATAGCAGCGTCATCTACCACTTCTTGATTTTGCTCTTCTACAATATTTGTACTATCTGCTATATCTCCTTTATTCTCTTCAACGACTTTCTTTATTTCTTCTTTTTCAACAATACCATCCACAACCTTCTCATCCTTCATCCCATAATAGCCAACCCACACTAAAAATAGTATGCTTGCAATGGTCATTAGCGTTTGTTGTATCCTTACCTTATTTTTCTTCATCTGTCAATTTGGTTGCAGAAAAACAACCCTTCATTCATTAATTAAAAATGACTCTTAATATATCAAAATTAGTCAGGCGAAAAGTACGAAAAAACTGATAATATAACAATAC
>JASLGC010000091.1 GCA_030150335.1 Flavobacterium sp. | reverse complement strand
TTCAACGACCTCATCTTGGATATCTTTGCGCAACATCAGATTAAAATCACTCCCTTGAGAATGTGATATTATATCATCTGAAGAATTAAAAACAAACAATTTATTCTGTTTATACGTCTTATTTTTAAGGTTTTGGTTAATCTTTAATTCACCATCTAACATCACTAAATAACGACGAAACCCATCAAACTTTGTAAAGTTAGAAGGCACATCCTCTATCGTAGCACTGCTTATTCTCAAGTCAAATTGCTTCTGTGTATAATCACCCTCTGGTGGATAAATGAAATATTCGTACGTTTTCCCTCCCGACCAAACACTTGGTTGTAGTTGTTCTCTATGTATAATTGTTACTTTCATATCACTCTTTTTTAAAACATAAAAAAGCCTTTAAAACAATTGTTTTAAAGGCTTAAGAATTAATAAATAACATTGTATTTAATCTTCTATGATAAAGTGAATATCCTTGTCATAAGCATTATCCACAACAATCATTTCAAATGGATGAATTGTGTAATCCCGCGAGTTCACATCTTGTTTGATGCGATACTTCAGTTCTACCGAATTCTGTTTCTCCTTTAAAGACACAATGTCAAAAGTAGTTTCCTTATCAGTTTCTTGTCCAATAATCGCCAATACAAACGACTTTTTAAAGTCTATTTTAGTTGGCTCACCGTTTTTACCCATTACAGGTGAAAGGCCAAAATATTGGTCCAATTCTTTTTGATTTGTTATTTTTAAATACTCTACTTGTTTGTTTTCAATGGTATTATTTACAAAATATCTATTTGCCTTTATATATGATATATCCGTTTCTTTATCTAACGTTTCTATCTCTTTATCTTCTACAGTTTTATCTGCTTTCTTCTTCGTAGTGTCACAGCTTATCACTAAACTACTAAAAACTAAGCAAAATAACATTATTCTCTTCTTCATATAGTTAAGTTATATACACCTATAACCTCAAACTTGTAAAAATATTGTTAAGCCACTACATTTTTACGACTTTTCATCTTATAAGCTTCTTACTTATTATTCATTTTGAGATGATTACAACTCATCGTTATTATAAGCAGTCAAAAACTCATCTATCAAATAAGGTTCATTAACTGCTTTTGTCCAAGCAATGGGCTTGTCATAATATTCTAATTCATGAAGTATAACTGCTAATTTTCGACCAAATGTTTTCTTGATAATATCATGGTTATGCAATTGGTTTATCATGTCTATCATCACGTCAATAAACGTCTTTTCTAAGTGCTTACCCTTTGCAATAATCTCATCAAAAAGCAAATCGTCTTCTTCTGCCTCCTTATCCTCCTCATCACTGTAGTAATATGGAGTTGTTTTTAACCATGCTTTGAGAAGCTCATCTTCACTACCACCTATTTCAAGAACTTCTTCTTGCAACCAATACGCGTAATTCCACTTCGCTTCCGTTGGATTAAACACATTGCCTGACTGCTCCTTAAAGTGAGTTATCGTATTAAAACTCACGCTAATCACAGGGTATCGCATATCGTCATCTTCATTGTAAAACCAAAATGACAATGCGTATGTATCTTGACGTTCCTCACTATCAATGCTTTGGAATGCCTCAACTATTTTATCATAACTCGCTTCAAAAAAAGCCTCTCTTTCTGTCATTTCCCTTAATTTCAAAGGGCTAATTTATTCTATTTTGATTGCTACACACAATATTTATTGATATAATCTACACATCAGTACCGTTTTTCTACAATTCAGTCACCTTTATTTTTATTACAATCTGACTTACATTATTTTAGCAAAAACAAAACACAACTATGAAAAGAATATTTTATACAGCCATTGCATTAGTCGCACTTAATTTCACTGCTCAAGCACAAACCTCTAATGAAAAACTACTGTTGGAAAGAGTGGAAACACTAATGGCAAATGAGAAATATGAAGAATCATTAAACATTTACAAACAACTGTTGATTGAAGCTCCTCATTCTATTTACTATTTTCAAAGTGCACAGATATCGGCTAAGTTAAATAGAAATGAAGATGCATTGGACTACCTTGAAAAATATGTCAATTCAGATACAGTACACCCAGAATTGGCAATGGTATTTAATGCTTTACCTGAGTTTAAAGCCTTGCGAGATACCAAAAAATGGCATGATATCATGCTTACTTTCAATAATAAAATATACACTACCCCAACTCAATATAGCTCTGTTCGCGAGCAATTAGAGGCTATTTACGATACTGACCAAGGTATTAGAAATGAATGGGAACTAATTGAAAAACAATACAAACCAGAGAGTAGTGAATATAAAGAGTTTATCAAAAAATGGGTGCTTACTGATAAAGAAAACTTGTTTCAAGTACAGCAAATATTAGACAAAGATGGCTGGTTAGGCAAAGAGGCTGTGGGTATTAAAGCTAATACTGCTTTATTTTTAGTCATCCAACACGCAGAATTGGACGCTCAGAAAAAGTACCTACCAATGATGAAACAAGCTGTAATAGATAAAAACGCTAATGGACAAGATTTAGCACTGTTAGAAGACCGTATTGCTATGCGCGAAAAACGCAAACAAGTATATGGCTCTCAAACATTTTCCAACAATGGTTCTGAATATATTTTATGGCCTATTGAAGATATTGACCAAGTAGATAAACGCCGTAAGGATGTAGGACTAACGCAAACATTAGAGGAGTATATGGAGTTTGTTACTGGCAACAAATGGTCGCTTAAAAAGTATAAGGAAAACTTACCCGCTTTGGAAAAGCAACTAATACTTACAGAACAACACTAAACTACTTCACTAAACCACACAAAAAAAGACAGGCTATATACATAACCTGTCTTTTTTATATTCAATCATTACTGATACCTAAACTCTTTTACCTGATATGGATATTCTTCATATAAAGCATTTGCCTCATTAATAGAATACCCTTGACTCTTATAGATAGCTGCTTTCTTAAGCAATTCTTTCATTTCTTCTGTATACTCATTTTCTAATTTAAACATGCTGAAAACTTTATAATAATAAGCATCTGAAAACTGAGGATACTCTACAATAGCTAAAGAAAATGCATCAATTGCCTTTTGATATTCCTGTAGTTCCATAGCGACAACTCCTTTATAAAACCACAAAGTATGGTGTAGTTCACCAAAATCATGCAATGCCTTTTGTTCTGCTTTAGCAAAATACTCTTGTGCTTTTTCAAGTTGTTCTAATTGTAAATAGGACAATCCAATATAAAAAGAATACGAGTGATCCATCTCATAATTATCTCCAAACTCATTTATACAAGATTCAAAATCATCAATTGCATCCTTATATGCCTTGGAAAATATACATTTAAGAAATGCTCTATAGGGCAAATATCGTTTTCTATTGTACAATACTGCTTTATCCACATACTTCATTCCCACCTCATATTTCTTCGTTTTAAAATAAGGCATTCCTTTTTGTTGCCATAAGTAAGCGATGGTACTATCTTTTTGTAAACCAGCATCCAAACAAGCTTGGTAGTCTTTCATACGCACATAATAATTTATTTTATGTGCACACTTTACTGCGTGCTGTTGAATAATAGCTTCTTGCTTTTCTTGTACTGTCTTTGGTACTTCCTTTTCTTTACACCCTAATA
>JASLGC010000081.1 GCA_030150335.1 Flavobacterium sp. | reverse complement strand
ATTGCAGATAGTATTTCAGATAAGTTGATTTTTAGACATCCTCATATTTACGGTGATGTAGAAGCAAAAACGGAAGAGGAAGTAAAACAAAACTGGGAAAAGTTAAAGCTCAAAGAAGGAAATAAATCTGTTTTAGCAGGTGTTCCAAAAGGTCTTCCGGCATTGATAAAGGCACATAGAATCCAAGAGAAGGTTAGTGGAATTGGTTTTGACTGGAGCGATAAAGCAGATGTTTGGAAAAAAGTAGAGGAGGAAATAGCCGAGTTTAAAGTAGAAGAACAAGCACAAGACAAAGCTAAAATGGAAGATGAATTTGGAGATATCTTATTCTCATTGATTAACTATGCTCGCTTTGTTGGGATTGATGCGGAAAAGGCATTAACGATGTCAAATAACAAGTTTATTAATCGCTTTACTGCAGTAGAAAAATTAGTAGCGGCTGATGGTAAAGAGATTGGAGAAATGACAGAAGAACAATTAGATAAATATTGGAATATATCTAAAAAAATGTAGTGATTTTTACTCATGTTACATTATTTCGTGACATAGTGCCTTATTTTGCTCTATATTGCTAAAAATTAATATAATTTATAAAAATAAATAAGTTCTTTGTATCTTTATTAATGAAATAATGGTGTTTCATTAATAAAAAAACTACGAAGTGATGAGATGGGATCGAATGTTTTTAGTTTGTGTTTTGCTTCAGGTCACTATAGCTTCTGCACAAAGTAAAGGAGCGAATTCAGGGGGTGACTCAAATAGTTTTCGTGAAAATCTAAAGCGTTTTGATCTTGAGATTATTGAGCAAAATAGATTAATAGATGAAATAGTTATTGATAGAGGATTAGTTAGGTCTTACTTTAATGATACGGGAGATTTTTTCGAACTTGTAGGTGTCGATCTTGTAGGGGAACCTATATATTACGCAACACATAATAAAAAAGCCGCTATTACTGCAAATATTCCTCTTGTTCAAAACACGAGTGATTTAGACTTGGAAGGGCAAGATATAATTGTAGGGATGGTAGATGCAGCAGTTATTTATAAAAACCATCAAGAATTCTTAGGAAATAAAGCGATAGAGATTAAGTCAGATGATATTGACCCGACTGCTAATATATACGCTAAACGAAGTTATCAATTAGCGCAGCAGCATGCGACTCATGTAGGAGGTACATTAATGGCAAAGGGAATTAATGAAGGGGCAAAGGGAGTTATTCCTAAAGCTACTTTGTGGTCTTATGATTGGAAGAAGGACATTAGAGATATGTATTACGCATCGAATTTTGGACTACTCGTTTCTAATCACTCTTATGGAGTTACTGCAGTAAATCTGGTGGGGGAGGTAATTGTAGATAAGAGAATGGTAGGTGTTTATGAAAAAAAAGCCGCTGATTTTGATTATTTAGCGTGTAATGCCAAGAATTATCAACCTGTTATATCTGCAGGGAATTATCACGAATATAGTACTATGCTTAGTCCAGATGGTGGTCAGTATAACAATCTATTGGGAATGGCTACCTCAAAAAATGCCATTGTTGTAGGTGCTGCTGCGGATGTAGTGGGTAACAACGACATAAATGATTTAAAAATAGCTGCTTTTAGTAGCTATGGGCCTACTATTGATTTTCGCATTAAACCAGATATTATAGCTTCTGGAGTGTCTTTTTACTCTACACTTAATGATTATGTAAGAAGTGAAGACTATGTTTTACAAGATACTTTATATGGTTATAAATCTGGGACTTCAATGTCAACTCCCTTGGTAACTGGAGCAGTTACCATGTGGCAACAATTTGCAAAAGAAAAGATTGGAGTTTTATTGTGGTCATCCTCTATACGTGCATTACTTGTGCAGTCCGCAAGGATAAACAAAGAAATGATTTTAGATAACAAATCAGACAATGCAAATTTTGCACAAGGGCCTAATGCTGCTTATGGTTGGGGATTACTTGATGTAGCAAAAGGGGTTGATATATTAAAAGAAACTTCTAAAGATTTGACATATCTGATTGAAGATTTGTTGGTTAGCGAGAATCCAAGAGTATATACTTTTGAAAATGAGTCAAACAATAATTCCTTAGCATTGACATTTGCATGGACAGATCCTCCAGGAAGCTATGATTACAATCTGATTCAAAGTGGTATTGTGACTAAGGCATTAGTCAATGATTTGGATATTAGGGTTAAAGTAGGAAATCAAACGTATTATCCTTGGCTTTTGAAAAAAGATATGAGTAACCCAATTGCTATACGTGGTGATAATGATGTGGATAATATTGAAAGAATTGTAATTGAGAATTTACCGAAAGGCGATGTTACTTTAGAGGTTTCAAATAAGGGAGTTCTGAAGAATGGCAGTCAGACCTTCTCGATTATTTTATCTACAAAAGAGAGGATTAAAGTAAAATATATCAATAATCTATATGATGATGTGTTTAAGAAATGGGAAGAAACACCTGAGAAATTAGAAGATACTCTTACTTTTTGGCCAAATCCGATAAAAGATATTTTGAATTTGACTTATAGTGCTTCATTGCAAATATTTGAATTAGATTTATTTGATTACAATGGAAAAAGAGTGCGCTCTTTTAAAAATGTAACAGACACTAAGATTGATCTGAGTGATATCGCTTCAGGGATGTATATTATTAAGGCTAAAACAAATAATGGAGTACTTGATTATAAATTATTGAAAAAATAAATAATGAAAAAGGCGCTATGGTTTTTAAACTATAGCGCCTTTTCTGAATATATTATTTACTTAAATCAACTTCTTCTAATGGTATTAATTTGGTTTTGTTTTTAATCTTGTGGTAAATGTAGAACCCTAAGAAGAAAGGTATTCCCATATAGGTGATTAACATTCCTTGCCAATCAAATTTACCTTCAAATATCAATTGAGAGTCTTGTCCGATGATAACTAAGATACATAGTAATAAAGCAAATAAAGGTCCGAATGGGAACCATTTAGCTTTGTAAACTAAGTCATTGACATCTTTTCCTTGACGAGTATAGGCTCTTCTAAATCGGTAGTGGCTAATAGCAATTCCCAACCAAGCGATAAATCCTGTTAATCCTGAAGCGGCTAAGATAAAGTCAACTGCTTGTGGATGAATAGTCTGTATTAAAAAGATTAGTAATACAATTACTCCTGTTACTATTAATGCAATCATAGGCACACCTCTTTTATTTGCAGTACCAAATGCTTTTGCTGCCATTTTATCTTTTCCCATTGCATATAGCATTCTCGTTGAGGCATATAAACCAGAGTTACCTGCGGATAAGATAGAAGTAAGGATTACGGTATTCATAATCGCTGCGGCGATTGCAAGATGTGCACGTTCAAATACTAAGGTAAATGGCGATTTTGATATTTCTGTAATCTCAGCTCCTAATAGAGAAGAACTTGTATAAGGAATAATCAAACCAATGATAAAAATAGATAGAATATAAAAGACTAAGATTCTCCAAAATACTTGTTTGATAGCTTTAGGGATGTTTTTCTCTGGGTTTTCTGATTCTCCTGCTGTGATACCAATAAGTTCGGTTCCTTGAAAAGAGAAACCTGCAATTAAGAATACCCCAAGTACAGATAAGAATTTACCTGAAAAACCACCACCTAAAAAAGGAGCGTCACCTAAAGTGAAGTTCTTCATTCCTATATATTCTCCTCCTAAAATACCGAAAATAGTAAGTAAACCAACCCCTAAGAATAATACTACTGTAACTACTTTTATAATAGCGAACCAATATTCAGATTCTCCGTAGGCTTTTACCGATAAGGTGTTTAAACTAAAAATAATAATGAAGAAAAGTAAACTCCATCCCCAAGGAGGTAGGAAGTTCATCGGTTCCCAATAAGAAATAACAACGGCTGCAATAGAAATATCTACGGCTACAGTAATTACCCAATTAAACCAATAGTTCCATCCTAAGGCAAATCCAAGTGATGGATCTACGAATCTTGCCGCATAGGTACTAAATGATCCGGATACAGGAAGGTATGTAGCCATTTCTCCTAAAGAAGTCATTAAGAAATAAACCATTAATCCAATCATTGCGTAAGCTAATAGCGCTCCTCCGGGTCCAGCTTGATGGATTGCTTCTCCACTTGCCATGAATAGTCCTGTTCCAATACATCCACCTATGGCAATCATAGATATGTGTCTCGCTTTTAAACCACGAATTACTTTTGAGTTGTCTTTACTTTGTTCCATTTCTTAAATTTGCTACAAAAATAGAAAATAGAATTGTATTATAGTCAGTAAAAACCAATAAAAACAATACTTTTTCTAATGAATTATTTATAAAAATATGATTTGTATAACAAAAGTAACTTTTTAAAATGGATTTAATTGAATTATATTTAGCGATGTAATGGTTAAACCAAATTATATTCGCTTTGCCATTGATTATAGCGAATAAAATATTTTAAGGTTTACAATATATATAGAGGAGTAAAAAATGCGTTGTTATAATAGGTGTTTAGGCAATATAAAAAGTGCGTAATGCGATAAATTATAAATAATATGGTGCTTTTGCACTTTAGTCAGATTAATAAGTAGGAAATTGTTTTATTGGAACAAATATTGTTGTAAGGAAACGAGATGTTTTGTTTCAAATAGGAATTAATAGGCAAATGAGCATTAATAAAATCAATAATGTCCAAAAATTCAAAATAGGATTATTTATTATCAGTATAAAAGTAATTATAAATCAAAAGTTTACTCTTTTATATCAGAATCATGAGCTTTTTAAATTCGCTAAAATTAGAAGAATAGCTTGGAAAGTTGTATTTTTGCCAAGTTTTATTTTTAACAACACAACAAATAAACGAGTAAATGAAACAAACTAAGTATATTTTTGTTACAGGAGGAGTTACATCTTCTTTGGGGAAAGGAATTATCGCTGCTTCATTAGCGAAATTGTTACAAGCGCGTGGATATTCTGCGACAATTCAAAAGTTTGATCCATATATTAACGTGGATCCAGGAACTTTAAACCCGTATGAACACGGAGAATGTTTCGTTACTGATGATGGTGCAGAAACAGATTTGGATTTAGGACATTATGAGCGTTTCTTGAATGTACCAACATCTCAAGCAAATAATGTTACTACAGGTAGAGTATATTTATCTGTAATCGAGAAAGAACGTAGAGGAGAGTTTTTAGGTAAAACTGTTCAGGTAGTTCCGCATATTACGAATGAGATTAAAGAACGTATGCAATTACTTGGGAAATCAGGTGATTATGACATCGTTATTACTGAAATTGGTGGTACTGTAGGGGATATTGAATCATTGCCATATATCGAGTCTGTAAGACAGTTATTATGGGAGTTAGGGGATAACAATGCTATTGTTGTTCACTTGACATTGGTTCCTTATTTAGCTGCTGCAGGTGAGTTGAAAACTAAACCTACACAACACTCGGTTAAAACATTGATGGAAAGTGGTATTAAAGCTGATATCTTAGTTTGTAGAACTGAGCATAACTTGAGTACTGAGATTCGTCAGAAATTAGCTCAATTCTGTAATGTTAAGCCAGAGGCTGTAATTCAGTCTATTGATGCTGATACTATTTATGATGTACCTAACTTGATGTTACAAGAAGGGTTAGATAAAGTAGCACTTAAAAAATTAGACTTACCTGAAAGAACTACACCAGATTTAGTTAAATGGAATGAGTTTACTCACCGTTTGAAAAATCCAAAACACGTTGTAAACGTTGGTTTAGTAGGGAAGTATGTTGAATTACAAGATTCTTACAAATCTATTTTAGAGGCATTAGTTCACGGAGGTGCTGAAAACCAAATTAAAGTGAACATTATCTCTATTCAATCTGATAATATTAATGCTAATAATGTAGCAGAGAAATTGAAAAATTTAGATGCTGTATTAGTAGCTCCAGGTTTTGGTTCTCGTGGTATTGAAGGAAAAATTGAGACAATTAAATACGTTAGAGAAAACAATATTCCATTCTTAGGAATTTGTTTAGGTATGCAAATGGCAGTTATCGAATATGCAAGAAACATTCTTGGATTTGCTAATGCTAATACTACTGAGGTAAATGAAAGTACGCAATATCCTGTAATTACGTTCATGGAAGAACAAAAAACGATTACAGATAAAGGAGGTACAATGCGTCTTGGTGGATGGGATTGTAAGATTAAAGAAGGAACTAAAGCATTTGAAATCTACGGAGAAGGCTTAATCAATGAGCGTCACCGACACAGATATGAGTTCAATAATCAGTATTTAGAAGACTTCGAAAAAGCAGGATTAGTTGCTTCTGGATGTAACCCTGATACAGGATTGGTAGAAATCGTAGAATTAAATACGCACCCATTCTTTGTAGGAGTTCAGTTCCACCCAGAATACAAGAGTACAGTAGCAAAACCACATCCTCTTTTTGTGAATTTTGTGAAAGCAGCTATGGAGAAAAAAACTAAATAAGCACAAGGCTTATTATATAGAGTTAGTTTCGAAAAACATTTGATAAATTACAAATTAAATAATGGAAGGTAAAAAATTAGATCGTAACAGTATTGTCGGCTTTGTTGTCATCGCCGGATTGCTGATTTGGATGATGTTTAACAACATTAACAAGGAGCAAGAAGCTATTGTAAAAGACAAAGAAGTAGCGCAAAAAGAAGTTATTAACCAAACAGAGTCAGAAAGTATTTCGAATGCGATAAGTAACCATGTAGAAAATGATTCTATAATGACTGAAGCGTTACGTTCTACTTTAGGTCCTTTCGCTTATAGTGCAACGTTACCATCTGCTCAAGAAGGTACAACAGAGTTAAAAAGTGATTTCCTTACTTTAGTAGTTGAAAACAAAGGAGGTAGCTTATCTAATGTTGTTGTAAATAACTACGAGAGCTTTAATAAAGACTCAGGGAAAATTGTTGAGTTAATTAAAAATGGTAATTCACATTTCAACTTAGAGTTACACACTGCTGATAATAGAGTATTCAATACGAGAGATTTATTCTTTGAACCTGAATTATCTAAAGAAGGTGAAAACCAAGTATTAGCAATGCGTTTAAAAGTAGCGGACAACCAATTCTTGGAATACCGTTATGTTTTAAAACCTAATGACTATATGATTGATTTTTCAATCCGTACTCAAGGGTTAAACAAAGTTGTTGATTTAAGCAAAACTCCTCAATTAAACTGGGATTTGAAATCTTACAGTAATGAGAAGAGTATTTCTTACGAAAATCGTTATACTCGATTATATTACGAATATGAAGGTGGTAAGGATAATGATTTAAGTCCTACAAGTAAAGATGACACTAAAACTGTAAAAGATGTTTCTTATATCGCATATAAACAACATTTCTTTACATCTATTTTATTGACTAATAAAAACTTTACATCTGTTGACTTAGTTTCTAAAAACTTAGTGATTGATGAAGATGTTGATACTGAGTATACTAAACAATTCGCAAGTACGATTCCTTTAGAATATTCAAACGGAGAGTTGAACTATGATATGAATATGTATTTTGGACCGTCTGATTACAAAATCTTGAAATCATATGAGAAAAACTTAGACAATATCGTTCCACTTGGATGGGGAATTTTCGGATGGGTTAACCGTTTCTTATTTATCCCAGTATTTGGATTGTTAAGCTCTTTCTTACCTTACGGTATTGCAATTATCGTATTAACTGTATTAGTAAGATTGTTAATTTCTCCATTGACTTACAAGTCATACCTTTCTCAAGCTAAGATGAAAGCTATTCGTCCTGAGGTTACAGAATTGAATGAGAAATACAAAAATGACCCAATGAAGAAACAACAAGAGACAATGAACTTGTATTCTAAAGCAGGTGTGAATCCTATGGCAGGATGTGTACCAGCAGTATTACAGATTCCTATTTTCTACTCGTTGTTCCAATTCTTCCCGTCAGCTTTTGATTTAAGACAAAAGAGTTTCTTATGGGCAACTGACTTGTCTTCTTATGACTCAGTATTGGAATTACCATTCAAAATTCCTTTCTACGGAAGCCATGTAAGTTTATTCCCATTGTTAGCTTCTATTGCTATTTTCATCTACATGAAAATGACAACTGGAGATCAACAAATGGCGCAACCAACGCAAGAAGGTATGCCAGATATGAGTAAGATCATGAAGGTTATGATTTATATCTCTCCATTAATGATGTTATTCTTCTTTAATAACTATGCGTCTGGATTGAGTTTGTACTACTTTGTTTCTAACTCTATTACTATCGGAATTATGTATGTGATCAAAAACCACATTGTAAAAGAAGATAAGATTAAAGCTAAAATCGAAGAGAATAAAACTAAGAAAGACCGTCCGAAAGGAAGATTTCAACGTAAGATGCAAGAGATGATGGAACAAGCACAAGAGCAACAACGTTTGAAAGAACAACAAAATAAAAAGAAATAATCAAATATATTTTTTTAAATTTAACACCTCTGATCTAATTCAGGGGTGTTTTTTTTTATGAAAATTGCAATCATTGGAATGGGGAATATGGGGAGCACGTTTGCTAACGGTTTCATCAATTCTCGATTCATTCTTCCCGAAGATGTGTTAATCTATACGCGTTCGCAAAGGGCGTCTAATGATAGTCGAAATATACATCACCTTTCTTATCGCTACGTTTTAGATAGTGAGCTAAGCAATCGTGATATTGTGATAATAGCTGTGAAACCCCAAGATTTTAATCAATTAGCGGCTAACTTAAAACCTTTCTTGAAACCAGATCAGATTGTTGTATCTGTGATGGCGGGTATTTCTATTGAAGGAATCAAAGAGAAGTTGGGTATTACAAAGGTCGTGCGTTCTATGCCAAACCTGCCTACGCAAATAGGTAAGGGGATGACGGTGTTTACCGCTTCTGAGGAGTTGGATAGAAAGGAGCTATTTATTATTCAAAACTTGATAAATACAACAGGGAAGTCTGTGTATGTGGTAGAAGAAAACAAGATAGATGCTGCTACTGCAGTATCGGGTAGTGGACCAGCTTATGTATTCTATTTCATGCAAGCAATGATTCAGTCTGCTTTAGACTTTGGATTTGAATTGTCTCAAGCGGAGTTATTGGTAAAACAAACAATTTCTGGTGCGTTGGGATTATACGAATCTAATTCACTTTCTACACAAGATTGGATTGCAAAGGTTTCTTCAAAAGGAGGAACAACCGAAAAGGCAATTGAGTTTTTTAATCAGTGTAATTTAGAAAAGTCATTGATAGAAGGGATAAATAAAGCGAAAGATCAGTCAGAGTTTTTAGGAAAAAAAATGAACGAAGACTAAAGAAGTAAATATTAATATTTTCTTATCATAATTAAATGATAAGGTAAATGAAAAGCTTTCTGTATTGCAGCATTTCATGTAAATTTGTTGCAATATTTTTTATTATGAAAAAAAGAGTAGTAGTAGGACTTTCGGGAGGGGTAGACTCAAGTGTTGCCGCTTATTTACTGAAAGAACAAGGATATGATGTAATTGGGTTATTTATGAAGAATTGGCACGATGATTCGGTGACAATTTCAAATGAATGTCCGTGGTTAGAAGATAGTAATGACGCTTTAATGGTGGCTGAGAAATTGGGTATTCCTTTTCAAACAGTTGATTTAAGCGAACAATATAAGGAGCGTATCGTAGATTACATGTTTAAAGAATATGAGAATGGACGTACGCCAAACCCTGATGTTTTATGTAATCGTGAGATAAAGTTTGATGTGTTTATGAAAATTGCATTGAGCTTAGGGGCAGACTATGTAGCAACAGGACACTATTGTAGAAAAGGAGAGGAGGTAATCACAAAAGAAGATGGTACTCAGGAAACTGTTTACAAGCTTTTAGCTGGTGTTGACCCAAATAAAGACCAATCTTATTTCTTATGTCAGTTGTCTCAAGAGCAGTTGGTGAAGTCGCTATTTCCAATCGGAGAATTGCTAAAACCTCAAGTGCGTGAGATTGCTGCGAAAATGGACTTGATTACTGCAGATAAAAAAGATTCACAAGGATTGTGTTTCATTGGAAAAGTGCGTTTACCTGAATTTTTACAACAACAGTTGAAACCAAAAGATGGGTTTATTTATGAAATTCCTAAAGATGCTGCTGTGTTTAAAGCGCAAGAAGGAGTGGAGTACGCTACTTTAGAGGAACAATTACATGCAGAAGCAAAGGCGTTTGTCTATACTCCAGAAATGGGGAAGAAGGTAGGGAATCACTATGGTGCTCACTTTTTTACAACAGGGCAGAGAAAGGGACTTAATGTGGGAGGAACAGTTGAACCATTGTTTATCATTGCAACAGACGTGAAGGAAAACGTGATTTACACTGGTCAAGGACACCAACATCCTGGACTTTTCCATAAGGCTTTATTCGTGAAAGAGAATGAAATTCACTGGATTAGAGAAGATATGGCTTTGAAAGAAGGTGAGTCAATGGAGATATACGGACGCATTAGATACCGCCAACCATTGCAAAAAGCTACCTTGCACAAAGTAAAAAATGGTATGTATGTACGATTTGATGAGCCACAATCTGCAATAACTGAGGGACAATTTGTATCTTGGCATATCGCAGACGAACTAATCGGTTCGGGGGTGATATCAAAAGTATAACCAACCAATGTTAAATTATGAATAGAATTAAAGAACTCTTTGGCATCGAATATCCAATTATTCAAGGTGGAATGATCTGGAATAGTGGGTATAAGTTGGCAAGTGCTGTGAGTAATAGTGGAGGACTTGGCCTTATTGGGGCTGGTTCGATGTATCCAGATGTACTTAGAGAGCATATTCAAAAGTGCAAAAAAGCTACTGATAAGCCGTTTGGTGTAAACGTTCCAATGCTTTATCCTAATGTTGAGGAGATTATGAATATCCTTGTTGAAGAAGGTGTGAAAATTGTGTTTACTTCTGCGGGTAACCCCAAAACGTGGACTCCTTTTTTAAAGGAACACGGAATTACGGTTGTTCATGTGGTAAGTTCATCTAAATTTGCCTTAAAAGCACAAGATGCTGGCGTAGATGCAATCGTGGCTGAAGGTTTTGAAGCCGGAGGACACAATGGAAGGGAGGAAACAACGACTTTTACATTAATTCCGATGGTTAAAGAGAGAATTTCGATTCCGTTGATTGCAGCGGGCGGAATTGCGTCAGGAAAGGGTATGCTTGCGGCAATGGTTCTGGGAGCAGATGGAGTCCAGATGGGAACGAGGTTTGCAGCATCCGTGGAGAGTTCTGCTCATGAAAATTTCAAAAACCTTTTATTGGATACACAAGAAGGGGATACGATGGTTAGTTTAAAAGAACTGGCACCTGTGAGACTTATCAAGAATGATTTCTATTTAGGATTGCAAGAATTGTATAAGAAAGGAGCTTCTGTTGAAGAATTAAAAGAATATCTTGGAAGAGGCCGTTCTAAAAAAGGAATGTTCGAAGGGGATCTTGTAGAAGGAGAACTTGAGATTGGTCAGATTGTAGGTCTTATTCATAAAATAGATATTGTTCAAAATATTATTAATGAGGTAGTTGCTGAGTTTAACCAAGCTAAGGCAGACCTTCAAAATATTTAACATATAAAATTAGTATATAAAAAAGTCATACATTATTTTTATAAATAATGTATGACTTTTTGTTTTTTACCTCTAAAATCATATATTTAAGGACTTAAAATAACATAACGTAAAAATACCGCAACTAAACTATGAGTTATTATAAAATAGAGAATTTAGAACAATATTTTAAGCACTATAAAAAATCCGTTCGTGAACCACGTAAATTTTGGAGTAAGATAGCAGAGGAAAACTTTGTGTGGTATCAAGTATGGGACAAGGTTTTTGAATTTGATATGGAGAATTCAAAATTCCAATGGTTTGTAAATGGTAAACTGAATATCGTTAAGAATTGTATTGATCGTCATCTTGCAAAAAGAGGCGAAAAAGCGGCTATTATATTTGAACCTAATAATCCGGAAGAGGAAGCACAAACGATTACTTACAATGATTTGTACGTAAGAGTTTGTAAAATGGCAAATGTATTGAAAGACCAAGGGGTTAAGAAAGGGGATAGGGTTTGCATTTATCTGCCTATGATTCCTGAGCTTTCTGTGGCTATGTTGGCTTGTGCGAGAATTGGTGCTATCCACAGTGTAATATTTGCTGGTTTTTCATCATCTGCTGTTTCTAAGCGTGTGAATGACTCTGAGTGTAAGTTCGTTATCACATCTGATGGAAGTTTTAGAGGTAGCAAGACTATTCCGTTGAAGCCAATTATTGATGAAGCTTTAGTTAATTGTCCTACTGTTGAAAGAGTAATAGTAGTGAAAAGAACTGGTGCTGAAACTAAAATGGTTGAGGGGAGAGATTTATGGTTAGATCCATTGTATGAAGCAGCTTCTACAAATCACGTAGCTCAAGTGATGGATGCAGAAGATCCGTTGTTTATTCTTTATACTTCAGGTTCAACAGGTTCACCTAAAGGTATGGTGCATACGACTGCTGGGTATATGGTGCAAACGGCATATTCGTTCCGCAATATTTTTGATTATAAAGAAGAAGATATATTCTGGTGTACAGCAGATTGTGGTTGGATTACAGGACACTCTTACATTATTTATGGACCATTGTTAAATGGTGCTACAACTGTAATGTTTGAAGGGGTTCCATCTTATCCAACACCAAGTAGATTTTGGGATATCATCGACAAATATAAAGTTACACAGTTTTATACGGCTCCTACAGCGATTCGTTCGTTGATGACAGAGGATTATAAATATGTAAATTCGCATGAATTATCAAGTTTAAGAGTGATTGGATCTGTTGGAGAACCAATTAACGAAGAGGCTTGGCACTGGTATAATGATCATGTTGGTAAGAAAAGATGTCCTATCGTAGATACGTGGTGGCAAACAGAAACAGGAAGTATCTTGATTTCACCATTGCCGTTTATTACACCGACTAAACCAACGTATGCTACTTTGCCATTACCTGGTATTCAAGCTGTTTTGATGGATGAGAAACGAAATGAGATTGAAGATAACCAAATAGATGGTGCTTTGTGTATTAAGTTTCCTTGGCCATCAATGGCAAGAACTATATGGGGGGATCACGCGAGATATCAAGAGACGTATTTTAGCCAATTTCCAGGTAAATATTTTACTGGAGATGGTGCATTAAGAGATGAAGTAGGTTATTATAGAATTACAGGTCGCGCAGATGATGTTGTAATTGTATCTGGACATAATTTAGGTACTGCACCAATTGAAGATGCTATAAATGAGCATCCTGCAGTTGCTGAAAGTGCTGTTGTAGGGTATAAACACGATATTAAAGGGAATGCTTTATACGGTTTTATTACATTGAAAATGGAAGGGGAATACCGTGATCGTGAAAACCTAATGAAAGAGATTAATAATCAGATTTCAAGTCATATTGGACCAATTGCGAAGTTAGATAAGATTCTATTTGTAGAAAGTTTACCTAAAACGCGATCTGGTAAGATTATGAGAAGAATATTAAGAGCGATTTCTAATGGAGAAACAAAAGAATTTGGAGATGTTTCAACTTTAATTAATCCAGAAGTTATTCAAACTATTATAAAAGGACACAATCAATAGAGATATTGATTATGATTATATAGGCCCCTCGAATTACTATAAGTAGTTTGAGGGGTTTTGTTTAAAGAGCTTGTAATCATTGTGTTTTTGGGTCATGTATAGTAGTTGTACAAGGCTAATGAAATAAATTTAAGCTATAATTTTGCAAGTCTTTAGTAAAAAAAAGCTATTAGTATCTTGTAAATAAGCATATAGTTTCATGATAGGTAGTTTTTTGTTTTTTAGTACAAGTAACAAATACATTAAGCATAATAAATTGTCATAAGTTTCTAAGACAAAATTAGTAACTGCAGCAATATAAAAGTTATCAAGCAGTTATTTTGACATCATTTGCTATCATACCTAATGGGAATAATACTACACTTTCGAATGAATTGGAGCTGATGCATTAGTATTAAAAATGAAAAAACAGTTAAATAGTTTCAGATTATCAATCTATTTTGAAAACAAAAGTACTCGTGCTTTTATTGAATTTTTCAATGTGAAAGTTGAAAAATTGAGAGTGTTGTTTAGAGTAGTAAGAGATATTGCATTCTTTTCTGTAGATTGTTTATATTTTTGGTATCAACGGAACTTTAAGATTGCTCCATATTGCTTGAACTCCCTTATTTAAGCAGTTATTAACTAACTTTTTACTTAAACATTTTATGATACAATATAACTTCAGCCTTTTATTGAAAAAACTCAAGCTATATTGTATATAATTGTGGTCTTACAATAAGTATTAATTCGTTGTAAATAAGGAATAAATATAACGATCTATCTGTTTTTGAGATAGAAGTAGAGTAGCCTTATTTAAAATATAATCGATTATTTACGTCTGTATTCGTCTGGTGATATACCTATATGCTTTTTAAAGAATCGTGAAAAGTATGAATTGTCTTTAAAACTAAGCTTGTAAGCAATCTCACTTGCAGATAAATTAGTATTCACTAAAAGTCTTTTTATTTCCAATAGAATTCTACTTCTAATCATTTCTCCTGCAGACTGTCCTTTAAATTTTTGACAAGTAGCATTTAAATAGTTAGGAGTTACATATAGCATTTCTGCGTATTCTTTTGGAAATCTAAGCTTATCAAAGTGTAGATCTATAAGCTTTTCATATTCTCTAATTAGGTTAGAGTGGAGTAGTTCCTCATCTGTAAGTACATGCTTTTGCTTCATAAGTTTAGCAGAAGTAAGAAGTAATTCTAAGATATAGACATGTACTAAATTAAAATCATTTATTCCATTTTCTTGAAATGCAATAGCTATTTTCACAAATATCTTATCAATAGTAGAGAAATTACTATCAAGTTTGATTAAATTTTCATTACTATCACGTTTAAATAAAGATAAATTTGAGATAAAGCCTTCATCTAAAAGAAATGAATAGATAAAATCAGAAGTAAAATTTAATACATAACCTTCTGTATTCTCATTAAAATCCCATTTGTGAACTTGTCCAGGTGCCAAGAAAAATAAATCTCCTTTTTTTACCTTGTACATTTGATTATCAATATAATGTTTACCAACGCCGTTTGTGATAAACAGGATTTGATAGAATAAATGATGATGTGCAACTGAAACAAGGCTTTTCTGGGATGAAATAACTTGCTTTAAATTGAAAATAACACAATCTTGGCGATTGTTATTTTGATCTAAAAGATCACAACTTGTAAAACGAGGAATATTCTTCATTGTAAATCAAAATATTAAAAGGGCATATATTTAAATATATTAAATTATAACTACAAATTTAGCAAAATAATTCTCATTATAAGAATTTTATTAACACATAAATATACTCACTACAACCTTATAATATATATTATGTAAAATAGAATATTTAAAGACTACTCTATAACCTCTAATTTTCTAAATCTTATATATTTGCACATTAAACTTTATTTAGAATGTTATATCTCATACTGAGTATTATTGGTAGCCTATCTGTTGGTGTACTATTGAAAATAATTAAGAAGCTTCCTATTGATATCTATCAGATAATTATCATTAATTACATTTCTACTGTTGGATTATCCAGCTTGATTTTTAAACCAAGCTTTTCAATGGTTGATAGTAATTTTCCGTATGCTCTTGTAATTACTTTAGGTTTATTACTACCATCTATATTTATCTTTCAATATTTAAGTATTAAACATACGGGAATTATCAAAACTGATATAGCACAAAGAATGTCGCTTTTTATTCCTATAATGGCTTCTATCTTTATATTTAAAGAAAATATCACTATCCTTAGATATATTTCTTTATTTCTGGGCTTTATAGCTGTTTATTTTATTCTTAGTAAGGCAGATAAGGATTCTAAAGAATTAAACGCTAAGAACGTCTTATTTTTGATTTGCGTATTTGTTGGGTTTGGAGTAATTGATATTTTATTTAAACAAATGGCACTATATGCTGTTGTACCTTATACTACTACTCTATCTTCAGTATTCGTTTTAGCCTTGATTTTCTCGATAATTTTCTACAGCATATTTTGTATTGTGAAGAAAATTCCATTGACTATTACAAAATATACATTGTTATTTGGTATTATAATCGGTGTATTGAACTTTGGAAATATCTATTTCTACTTAAATGCACACAAGGCATTCTCAGAGAATCCAACGATTGTTTTTGCAGGAATGAATTATGGAGTTATTGTGTTTGGTACTTTGATTGGGTATTTTGGATTTAAAGAGAAACTAAGCAAGAAAAATGGTGTTGGATTAATATTAGCGATAATCGCCATTGCCTTATTGATGTTTAGTTTAAAGTAAATTCTCTTTATTAACTTTAAAACTGCGGTAAATAGAAATAAAAAAACGCCCGTAAACAGGTTTTTAAGTCTGTCTATGAGCGTTTTTTGTTTAGTATCTATAATGAATTCTTTGCAAGTGAATAATTCACAAGCTGGTTTTTGAATAACTTATAAAACAATGCTATTATTCTTTTTACTCTTGCCTTGCAATTAAATATGGTTTTGATAAAAACATAGTACTTATTTAAATTGGTATGCTACAAATCTACTTCCCATTTTAAACTTGGATTATACCACAAAGCACCATTTTTAACTTCTAAAGGAGATTCAAAATTGTTTGTATATAAAGCACCTGTTCCTAATCCTTGAGGCAGTTTTGAGTTCAAAGTATAAGTCCATTGAGCAATTGCATTTAGTCCAATATTTCCTTCTAATGCAGAGGTAATCCACCATCCAATATTGCGTTCTTCAGCGAGTTTTATCCACTCCATACTTCCTTTAATTCCACCAACTAAACTTGGTTTTAAAATGATGTATTGAGGTTTGATTTTATCTAATAATTCCACCTTGTCTTTGTGGTAAATTACACCAATTAGCTCTTCGTCTAAAGCAATGGGTAAAAGTGAGTTAAAACAAAGATCTGACATACTGTCATGTTGGTTTTGTTTAATAGGTTGTTCTATGCTATGTAGTTTTAATTCAGATAGTTGTGATAGTTTACTTAAAGCTTCGCTTTTTGAAAAACCACCGTTAGCATCAACCCTTAATTCAATGTCTTCCGGAGAAAAATGTTGGCGAATATAGCGTAATAACCCCAGTTCTTTGTCGAAATCGATAGCACCTATTTTAAGTTTTACACATGTAAAACCCGCTTGTATTTTCTCGTCTATTTGCTCTTTCATAAAGCTTTCTTCCCCCATCCAAATCAATCCATTTATAGCGATTGATTTGTTCCCTTTTGTAAATTCGGAAGGGAATAATATGAAAGGATTATCACTTTCTAAAGACAGAAAAGCTTGCTCAATTCCGAACTGAATTGAAGGCCATTCTACTAATTCTTCCCATAGCTTTTCCTTTCCTAAATGGATGTTTTCAACAACCCATTTCAACTTTTCTTCATAGTTCGGTCTATCATCAAAACTAAGAGAGCGCAGTATTCCGCACTCTCCTAATCCTATTTTTCCGTTATGTTCCAGTTTGATAAACCACGTTTCCTTTTCTGTAAGTACTCCTCTGGAAGTCCCAGAAGGTCGCTTAAATTCAAGTAAATGTCTTTTATAACTTGCTTTCATGACTCTTATAAAGTTAAGCTTTCACCTATATTTAAAAGCATTAGGTCTTTTCCTTTCTCGAAAAACTTGCGTTTTGCCTCTTCATGGTCAATTTCAATGTATCCAAATGTATCGAAGTGATATCCTAATACTTTATCACATTCTACAAAATTAGACGCTATTACTGCCTCATCTATATCCATTGTAAAATTGCTTCCAATTGGTAAAATAGCTAAGTCAAGCTTGGTAAACATTGGGATTAACTGCATATCCATTGTCAATGAAGTATCTCCTGCTATGTATATATTTTTGTTTTTACTTTCAATTACAAAACCTCCAGGTTGTCCACCATAGCTTCCATCAGGAAAAGAACTTGAGTGAATTGCAGGTGTGTATTTCAATTTTCCGAAGTCAAATAACCAGCTTCCTCCGTGATTCATAGGGTGTGCTTGTAGTCCTTTTGCTTCATAATGACCAGCTATTTCAGCATTTGAAACAATTAATGCATCAGGATTATTTGCTGCAATTCGTTCAACATCAGCAATATGATCACCATGAGCATGTGTAATCAAGATATAATCAGCTTTAATTGCATCTACGTCAATTGCCTTTGCTTCAGGTAATGGGTTACCTGTGATAAAAGGGTCTACAATAATGTTAATATCTTCAATTTGAATGCCTAAGCATGCGTGTCCGTAATACGTAATTTTCATAATCTATCTTTTTAGAATACTAAAGCTAATGAAAATAAGACAGATAACAAGAAGGTTGACAAGGCAACTATCTTCATTTGGGTGTCTAATTCTTTAGGAACAGTATTTCGTTTTACAAATATTAAATGTTTGATTAAAGGTATATATGCTACCATAAATAAGAACTTAATAGCTTTGAAATCTGCGTGTATTCCATAAATAACTAATGCTATCAGGGCAAATAGTATAATGAAATAGTGATATTTCTTAGCTCCTTCACGACCAAGTTTAACCGCTAAAGTATTCTTTCCAACTACTTTGTCTGCATCTAAGTCTCTCATATTGTTTATGTTCAATACAGCAATGCTTAGATTTCCAATAGCAATAGCAGGTAGAATTACCCAAAAGTCAAATACTTGTCCATATAAATAGAAGCTTCCTAATACACTCACTAAACCGAAAAAGATGAACACAAATAAGTCTCCAAGTCCTTTATATCCATAAGCTCCCTTTCCTACTGTATATTTGATTGCTGCTACTACACACGCAATACCTAATACAAAGAAAAACAGTGAAGTAAAGAAGTTGTCTTTTCCGAATGATAAGTAAATTAAGATAAGTGCAGATATTAATGAAAGGAATGAAGTTACAATAACTCCTTTTTTCATTTCTTTAGCAGATAATATACCACTTTGAACAGCTCTTTGAGGACCTATACGGTTCTCATTATCAGTTCCTTTTACTCCATCGCCATAATCGTTTGCAAAGTTGGAAAGTATCTGTAATAATAAGGTAGTTAGTAAAGCAAATAGAAAGATACTTAAGAATAGTGTATTTGCTGAGAAAAATGGATATGCACAAGCAGATCCTACTATGATACCTGATATTGAAAGTGGCAGTGTACGCAACCTTGCCGCACTAACCCACGCTTTAGTTTTAGTCATAAACTATTTAAATTATTAAACCTTTTACGTTACTATAGGTAGTAACCAAAAGCCCAAAATTAAAGAGAAAATATGAAATTAACTCCTTATTATTAGAAAAGCGTAAAAATCTAAGTTCAAGTGGTAAACTAAATGATGGGTAGCAAGGTTATTTTGTGATACTATGCAGCTTAAATTTCAAGTATCTATTTGGTTTTACAAGTGTGTAATAGATTGCAGAAAATGGATTCGCTGTTGATAAAGTGAAGAAAATATTGTCATCTTGTTTTACTTCAAAGATGATTGCATTAGAACTATTCCAATCAACTTTTGCACTTATTATATGCTTTCCTGGATTGATATTAAAAGATAATTCTTCGCCATTTGGTATTGATGCTATCTTATCTCCATCTAAAAAAATACTATAGTTTCGATTGCGATCTACGAGTGCCTTCTTTCGTTTTACAATTAATTTAGCCATTATGTTGGTTTAAATATTGTAGTAAAGTTACATTGAATAAAAGGACACTACAAGATAATAAGTAAATAAATTACAGCATCTTCTTAGTCCTCTAAAGTGGGCTTATTTTGTAGTTACTTACACTATTCTACTTAAAGTAATACTTTAATGTAGTTTGTTACTTGTTTTCAACATAACAAAAACACGTTTTAAAGCCTTTGTACAACCCATAACAAAAAGTTATGCGTGTTTTTATATTTATTTAATTTATTGTAAAACAGATATTTATGTTGTTTTAAGTGAAGCTTATGTTTAGTGTTTGAAAAGAGGTTTAATAAGTATGTTTGAAGTAGACAAAGAAACGAAATCCTCTCTTTTAAGGTGGGCAAATATAGTCTTTTTAAAATTTATAATTGCTTAAAATACACTTCTTTTTTTAGAGGTATTTTGAGTATAATTTACTCTTTGAAATTAGATGTATTATCTCTCTCCTCCTCTTTTTAGAGTCTTCAAAATTCTTAAAACAGGATGTGTGATTAAATAAATAGTATCTGTTTTAATGGCCGATTTTCTACTTAGAATTTTAAATTGCTCTCCTTTATTTTTCGAAACGGATGTCTACTCTATTTTTCGAAAGGCTTTCTTTTGAGTAGAAATGTTTCTCTCTTTTTGTAAAATTGAAATTTGAAATTCACTGAGACATTTTCGAATTTCATAAGTGAAATTTTTATTGACTTTTTGAAGTCACTGTTTTTTGAATTTGAAAAAGATGTGAATGATGTTGTATGTGAACTTCACTTTTTTCGAAATGCATTATAAGGCGATTCTCTTTCGAGTCAAAATCAGTATTTAAATTTTCAGTTTAAAATATCTTTTACAGTAATAAAGGGTATTGCTTTTTAGTTGCATGATAAGTGTGAAGTCAGCTTAGTTTATAAACAAGATAAAATTGGTACTGAAGTTTGAAGTTGTGAGTATACTGCCTTGTGGTTATTTTTAAGGAGTGTTTAAACACATTGCAATCTGAAATCGACTTCGTGTTGCTTGAAAATGATATAAGCGCTTAGAAAGCCTTATTTTGTCTAAAACGATATTTTGAAGTTAACAATAGCTTTTCTAATTCAGTATAGGTTTCTTTAAATGAGTGTTGTCAATGTCATACACCAAAATAGCAAGTCGAAAGTAAAAGTTTCTCTATCTTGTGGTTGGTTTTAAGGAGTGTTTAAACACATTGCATTCTGAAATCGACTTCGTATTACTTGAAAACGACATCAACACTTAGAAAGCCTTATTTTGTTGTAATTAAGTATTATTCGCTTCTTTTATTTTCAAAATAAGTACGTTAAGAAAATGGTTTTGTATTTTAATCAATACAAGGCATAAAAAAACCGATTCCATCAAATGAAATCGGTTTTCAAATATAAAAGCAAATAGCTTCATTATTTTTATCTACTATGGCAACCATTTTTTAGGGAAGTTAGGCTTGCGCTTTTCTAAAAACGCATCTCTACCTTCAATAGCCTCCTCAGTCATGTATGCTAAACGAGTTGCCTCTCCAGCGAATACCTGTTGACCTACCATTCCATCATCTGTCAAGTTCATTGCAAACTTCAACATTTTTATAGATGTTGGTGATTTAGCTAATACCTCTTGTGCCCATTCGTAAGCAGTGTCTTCTAATTCAGCATGTGGGATTACAGCGTTAACCATTCCCATTTCAAAAGCTTCTTGAGCTGAGTAGTTTCTTCCTAAGAAGAAGATTTCACGTGCTTTCTTCTGTCCAACCATTTTTGCTAAGTATGCAGAACCATACCCACCATCAAAGCTTGTAACATCAGCGTCAGTTTGTTTGAAAATAGCGTGTTCTTTACTCGCTAATGACATATCACAAACTACATGTAAGCTATGTCCTCCACCAACTGCCCATCCTGGGATAACAGCAATAACTACTTTAGGCATAAAACGAATCAAACGTTGTACTTCTAAAATATTTAAGCGGTGCATACCATCATCACCAACATATCCTTGGTGACCTCTTGCTTTTTGGTCTCCTCCACTACAAAAAGAGTAAACTCCATCTTTTGGAGAAGGTCCTTCTGCAGATAAAAGTACTACACCAATTGATGTGTCTTCTTGTGCATCATAAAAAGCACGATATAATTCGCTTGTCGTTTTTGGTCTAAAAGCGTTGCGAACCTCTGGTCTATTGAAAGCAATACGAGCTACTCCATCACATTTTTTGTATGTAATGTCTTCAAACTCGATTGCCGTTTCCCATTGTATCTTACTCATAATCTTTTTGAATTTAGGGTAAAAATAACCTATTTTTTGCATTATATTGCAATACCTAAAGATTATACCTCATGAAAAAATTCATAATATCAATCTCATTGTTGTTTGCAATGATGAATTCTTATGCTCAACAATATGAATTTCAAAATATTATAGACATTGATGCTAACCCTGTTATCAGCCAAGGAAAAACGGGAACTTGCTGGAGTTTTAGTACTTCTTCTTTTTTAGAATCTGAGATTATTAGAATAAAGGGTAAGCA
>JASLGC010000053.1 GCA_030150335.1 Flavobacterium sp. | reverse complement strand
GCTCAGTTGGTAGAGCCCCAGCCTTCCAAGCTGGTTGTCGCGAGTTCGAGCCTCGTCTTCCGCTCCAAAACTTGATGAAAGTTTCAAAATATCATCGTCTGCGGAAGTAGCTCAGTTGGTAGAGCTCCAGCCTTCCAAGCTGGTTGTCGCGAGTTCGAGCCTCGTCTTCCGCTCTAAAGCCTAAGTTTTCTTAGGCTTTTTTTGTAAACAATAATATGCAAAAGAGCCCTTTAGTTTTCGCTAAAGGGCTCTTTTTTATTTTAAGTAGTTCAATTCTGTTTCTGGTTCTATTTCAATTGCAGGTTTTCCTTGTTCAAATATTCTTGCGCTCAAAGTTCCTTTTAATACAATCGAGTCCCCCTTAACATCTAACCAACTTCCTTCTCTAAGACCAACGACTGGTTGAGTATTTAACGTGTGAAATTCATTAATTCTCGTTTCTCTTGTTTCTCCCATGTGAGTAGAGCCTTCAATAGGGTCAAGATAATGAGGGTTGATATTAAATGGTACAAAACCCAATGTTCTGAACGATGGCGGGTAGGTAATAGGCATGTCATTTGTCGTTTCCATAGTCAATCCGCAAATATTACTACCAGCACTACATCCTAAATAAGGAGTTCCATTATTTACAGCATTTTGAATAGCAGTGATTGTTTCAGTTCTGTAAAGTTGTTTTACAAGTAGAAAAGTATTTCCTCCACCAGTAAAAATTCCCTTAGCTTCTTCCACTGCTTTAATTGGGTCTTCAAATTCGTGGATTCCCTTTACATCTTTGCCAATTTTTTGAAAAGCTGCTTTCGCTTTTGCTGTATATTCATCATGTGAAATACCACTTGGGCGTGCATAAGGAATAAATAATATAGTGTCTGTATTTTTAAAATGTTCTTCTAAAGTGGGAAGTAAGTAGGCTAAGTAATCACTATTATAAATAGTAGAAGTACTTGCAATTATAATATTTTTCATAATGATTGTAATTTTTACAAAAATAGTCCGTTTTATTTAAATTGTTATTTGTTGTTTCTTTTTTAAAAGTTGCAATGACAAGATAATAATGTTTTGGTTTATTCCAATAGTTATGAAAATGTAATGTGTTGAATGACTTGGCTTGTATATTGGTTTATCATGTGAAATTTTACTTTTAACATAAGTTTGCTCTGATAAAGTTTTTAAATCAGTCGGAATAAGATATTTTTACCTTTAAGTATATAAATGTATGATGAGAATATTTTTAACGCTTTTATTAGTATTCAGTTTTTGCTTCGTGGAAGCACAAGAGCGTAAAATAATAAACGGGAAAGTTGTATCTCGTTCAAAAAGATTAGAAGGAGTTTATGTTTCTAATATAAATACAGGAGAAGCCTTAGTAACAGCTAAAGGTGGGTATTTTAATATAACGGCCAGAGAGAATGATACATTGATGTTTTCAGGGCCTTTATTCATTGGATATAGACATGCTATCGATGAAGTGGACTTGAAAAGAGATATTATGTTGATTCCATTAGAGCCGAATGAACTTTATACGGAGTTAGATGAAATTGTTATTACAAAAATAACATCGGAGTCTTTGGGATTAATCCCAAAAGGAGTTAGGAGATATACTCCAGCAGAGAGAAGATTATACACTGCTACTTCAGGTAGTGGGTTGATTCCGATAGATGCTGTAGTAAACTGGATTTCTGGTAGAACAAAAATGCTTAAAAAAGCATTGGTCTATGAGAAACAAGAAATGAGAAAAGAAAAGTTTTTATCAATTGTTTCAGAGACTAAATTGTTAGAGGATTACAGTATTCCGAAAGACTATTTAATAGGTTTTGCTTATTATGTGGCTACTGATGACTATATGACTTCATTGTTAAGTGCTTCTGTACCAAATAAAAATGGAGTGGAAACTCGCACGGGAGAATTAGCTTTAGAGTTTTTGGATTTGATACGTGAGAAATTAGAAGAAGATAAAAAGAATAAAATTATTCAATAGTTTAACAAATGCTTTTCTAAAATAAGTGTGCTATAAATTAATAAACTTTGTAGATTTGTATCCTTATAAACTTGTAAAATAGAGTGATATGTTCGGAATCGGTGGTGGTGAGTTATTTTTCATCATAGTAATTATACTAATGTTGTTTGGTTCTGATAAAGTACCTGAAATGGCACGCACATTTGGTAAGTTTATGGCGCAATTAAAAAACGCTACTAATGATATCAAACAGGAAATAAGTAAAACAGCTGATCAATCTGGTATTACAAAAGATATAAAGGAGACTTTTGATGTGGATATTAATCCAATGAAAGACATCCAACAAGAGATAGAGAAACAAAAAGAAGATTTAGAAAGTATTACAGGACCAATTAAAAGACATAATTAATGCTTGATACATTAGTACAGTGGGATAAAGAGTTAATGATTTTTTTGAACAATTTAGGATCTGCTGAGTATGATTCATTTTGGTTGTTTATTACAAAACAGATTAATTGGATTCCTTTTTTTGTTTTCCTTTTATATGTAATGTATAAAAAGGTTTCTATAAAGAAGTTAGGTTTGATTTTATTGTGTTTAGCAGTGTTAATTGCTTTTACAGATCAAATGACCAATTTGGTGAAATATTCTGTAGCCAGACCAAGACCTTGTAATACGGATGATATAAAAGGGATGTTGAGAATTGTACATTGTAGTTCTACTCTTAGTTTTTTCTCAGGACATGCATCTAATTCGACAGGAACAATGTTATTCTTGTTTTTAATCTTGAGAAGATATTACAAATATGCTTTCTTAGTATTTATCTTTCCATTAGTGTTTTCATTTAGTAGAATCTATTTGTCAATGCACTTCCCAGGAGATATTTTTGCAGGTATGTGTGCAGGATTAATATTTGGAACAATATTCTATCAACTGTTTAAATGGATAGAAGTAAAGTATAAAGACAAATTAGTTTAAGATATGAAAAAAGGGCTTGATGAAAATCAAGCCCTTTTTTATTTTACTCTCGAGATAGTTAAACCATCTCTAATAGGTAATAATATTGTTTCGATTCTTGGGTCGTCTTTTAAAAGCTTGTTGTATTTATCTATTTCAACTGTGCTTTTGTCATTTTCTTGAATTTCTTCTAAGACCTTTCCAGACCATAAAACGTTGTCAGAAAGAATAACTCCTCCCTTATTCATTTTGTCAATTATTAAATGAAAGTAATTAGAGTAGTTAGGTTTGTCAGCATCAATAAATACTAAGTCAAACTTTTTGTCTAAAGTAGGGATGATGTCTAATGCACTTCCTAAGTGTTGGTGAATTTGAGCTCCATAAGGAGATGCATCAAAATGTTTGCGTTGGAAGTCCATTAACTCTTCTTTGATGTCAATTGTGTCAATCGTTCCTCCTTCTTGTAGTCCTTCAGCCAAACACAATGTAGCATAGCCTGTGAAAGTACCAATTTCTAATATATGTTTTGGATTGATAAGCTTTGTAATAATGCTTAAAAAACGCCCTTGAAAATGACCACTAAGCATTCTTGGTTGTAAAACCTTACGATGTGTTTCTTTGTCCAAGTTAGCTAATGATACAGGTTCTTCTTCTGTGTGATCTGCTGCGTATTTTTCTAATTGAGGTGATATAAAATGCATATTAATACAATATTGTTATTGTCTGTTTTTGCAAAGATAATTCTTTTAAAGAATGTGATGAATATTTTCAGATAGTATCGTAAAGGAAGTTTTTATTTTCTAAATTTATATGGTTCAACCAATTGTGTAAATCATGAAGTTTTTCGGTAAGTTTTTAAAGTGGCTTGTTATAATAGTGTTAGCTATTGTGGCACTTGCTTATATTTTTAAAGTAGATTATTTATTTACGGCAGTACGGACCATTTATTTTAATGGGTATAAAACAGCATTTTTAGATGATTATAAATATTTTCCTACACGTAAGATAGATAATTCAGTAGGTCAGCCCTGGCCTGTTGCAAAGGACTATAATACTGTAAAGGCAAGTGAGAAATTGGAAGAAACACATAAAGAATTGCAAACTATCGCTTATGTGATAATAAAGAATGATAGTTTATGGTATGAGAGCTATTACGATGGGTATGGAAAGGATTCTTATACCAATTCGTTTTCAATGGCTAAAAGCGTTGTTTCTGCAGCGTTAGGTAAGGCATTGCAAAGAGGCGAGATAAAGAGTTTGGACGAACCGGTGATAAACTATCTGCCGGAGTTAAAAGGAAAGTATAAAGATGAGCTGACTGTAGGTGATTTATCAACAATGTCCTCTGGAATGGATTGGGATGAGTCATACTATAGTGCGTTTTCTGTAATGACAAAGGTTTATTTTGACAAGAATCTAAGAGATGTAATGTTAGGTATTGAAATTAAGGATAAGCCAGGGCAAGAGTTTATTTATAAGAGTGGAGATACGGAGTTGTTGACAATGGTGTTGGAAAAGGCTACGGGTAAGTATTTGTCTGATTATGTATCTGAGTATTTCTGGAAACCGATGGGAGCTGAGTTACCTGCATTGTGGCAGATAGACCACGAAGGAGATGGGGTAGAGAAGTCGTATTGTTGTTTTACAAGTAATGCACGTGATTTCGCAAGGTTTGGGAAGTTGTATAAAGATTATGGGAAATGGAATGGCGAGCAAATATTAGATAGTACTTTTGTAGCGAAGTCTATTACACAACAGTTTGCTAATGGGCCAGAATATGGCTATGGTTGGTGGTTGGTAAATCACAGAGGTCAAGATTTCTTCTATATGCGCGGGCATTTAGGGCAGTTCGTTATTGTTTCTCCTAAGGATAATGTAATTATTGTGCGCCTTGGGCATGTAAAAGGATTGCAGACAGAAGAAGATCCGCACAGCAATGATTTGTATTTATACATAGACGAGGCATATAATATGATGGAAAAAGCAAAAAAATAACAATATGATAGATAAGTTATCTTTAGAAAACCTTCTGTTTTTAGATATAGAAACAGTACCTGAGTGTGCTAATTTTTCTGAGTTAGATGAAGAAATGAAAATGCTGTATGAGGCAAAGACATCTTATCAGCGAAAGGATGAAATTACTGCGGAGGAGTTTTATAACAAAGCAGGTATTTGGGCTGAGTTTGGAAAAATAGTTTGTATTTCGGTTGGTTATTTTGTTTACAAAAATGGCGAGAGACAATTTAGAACTACAAGTTATGCAGGGGAGGAAAGAGAATTGTTAGTCAATTTTGCTAATTTGTTAGAAGGATATTTCGGAGGACCAGAAAAGATGTTGTGTGGTCACAATATCAAAGAGTTTGATATTCCTTTTTTGGTCAGAAGAATGTTGATAAATGAGGTAAAAATCCCCAATAAGTTGCGCGTATTTGGGAAAAAACCGTGGGAGATTCAACACTTGGATACAATGGAGTTATGGAAGTTTGGAGATTTTAAAAATTATACATCTTTAAGACTTTTGACTAAGATATTGCATATTCCCTCGCCAAAAGACGATATAGACGGCAGTGAGGTGGCTCGCGTTTATTATGAGGAGAAAAATATAGATCGGATTATGATTTATTGTGAGAAGGATGTTGTTGCAGTGGCACAGGTTTTGCTCAAGTTTAGACAAGAGGAATTATTAACTGATAGTGAGATTTTATCAGTGTAGGTTAAAAAAATATTAAAATTAATAAGCTAACAATAGGTGTTAGAATATTTTTTTTCTTATTTTTGGAACAAATAAAGATAGAAAAGTGATAAATATTCAGTCATATACATGTTATTCGATTAAGTTGATGGTTATGCCATTCCAGCTTAGGCTATCTGTAATATAATGTTTTTGAATATTTTCAAAATATATAAATTGATAGCCTCTGTATGTAACAGGGGCTTTTTTTTGAACTAATAAAATTTACAATGAAATCAGTTATTAATTATTTGTCGTTTATGTCGTCGTATAAGTGGATGTGTATTTTACATACCCCACCAGAGTGCGCGTTGCCAAATATGATATCTTAATTTATTTGTAAGTAAGCTGTAAAGCTATGAATTGATAAAGGGTCCTTTTGGTAAATAAACTAAAAGGACCTTTTTTTATATATAACATTTAGTAATTGAATTAATTAAAAAGGAGATGGGAAAACAAGTTTTAAAAGTTTTAGGATTTTCAGTGAGAGAACAACAATTTGCAGTAAAAACTGCTAATTTTTCTTTCACAGTGAAAGATGGTAGAGAATTAGTAAGAGATGAGAGCGCTAATTCAGGAGAGTTATTACTTGCTAAATTAGCAGGGAGTATTCACGCTATCGGTAATTTGATTGGAAAAACATTAGATTTAGATTTAAAGTCTATCCAAATTGAAGTATCTGGAGAAGTGAATAAAAAGGACCTTTTAGAGGAAGACATCCAACAATTTAAAAGAATTGATGTAATGGTAAAACCAACGACAGAAGCGTCTATTGTAGTTTTAAAAGAATGGATAGATGCTGTAAAATTGGCTTGTCCAGTATTCAGTAATTTTAAGGAGAAAACACCAACAGTTGTTACTTTGGTAAAAGAATATGATCAAGTAAAAGTAGCTTAATATGGTGATTGTCTATATGAAAATTGTGGTATAGATTTTATTGTTTACAAGCTTTAGTAGCAATAGATATCTATATCACAATTATTATATTATTTTTGTTAATCAAGTTTTATCAAAAATAATAATGGACAACGTAACCCCTATTTTATCTGTAAGTAATTTACAAATCGACTTCTTAAAGGAGAAGGTGTGGAATACCATTATTAAAGGGAGTACTTTTCAAATTATGCCTAATGAGATTTTAGGTGTGGTAGGGGAGTCAGGATCGGGTAAATCCGTTACTTCATTAGCCTTGATGGGCTTGTTGCCTAAAGAAAATTCTTCAATTTCTAAGGGCGAGATTTTATATAAAAATCAAAATATTACTCATTTATCAGATAGTGAATTTCGCTCTTTAAGAGGAAAGGAAATTGCTATGATATTTCAAGAGCCAATGAGTGCTCTAAATCCTTCTATTACTTGTGGTGAACAAGTGTCTGAAATTTTAGTAGAACATACTAAATTGCGTGGTGCTGAACTTAAAAAAGAGGTGGTTAGTTTATTTGAGAAAGTAAAGTTGCCTAATCCGAAAGAAGTTTACAGCAAATATCCTCATCAAATATCGGGTGGACAGAAGCAACGTGTGATGATTGCAATGGCTATTGCGTGTAAGCCTTCATTGCTTATTGCTGATGAACCAACAACTGCATTGGACGTTACTGTTCAGAATGAAATAATTAGTTTGTTGAAAGAATTGCAACAAGAAACGCAGATGAGTATTTTGTTTATCTCTCATGATTTGAATCTTGTTTCTGCTATTAGCAATAGATTATTGGTGATGTATAAGGGTGATATTGTAGAGCAGGGTATTTCTTCAGAAGTGTTTAATAATCCACAAGAGTTATATACAAAAGCATTAGTGGCTTCTCGTCCTTCTATGGATGAACGCTTAAAAAGACTACCTACTATTCAAGATTTCTTAGATAATAAAGTTGTAAATGACGTAGTTTCTGAGGGGGATAGACAAGCAATGCATCAACAGATGTATCAAGGGGAACCTTTGTTGCGTGTTAGAAATATTTACAAGGATTACATCACAGCAGGTAGCTTGTTTAAAAAAGGAGTTTTTCATGCGCTAAAGGATATCAATTTTGATATTTATGAAGGAGAAACGCTTGGTTTGGTAGGAGAGAGTGGTTGTGGGAAATCAACTCTTGGTAACGTTATTTTGCAGTTGGATAAAGCGACAAAAGGAGAGATATTTTACAAAGGGAGAGATATTACTAAATTGAGTAATAAAGAGTTTCGCGAGTTAAGAAAGGATATTCAAATAATTTTTCAAGACCCTTATTCGTCTTTAAATCCAAGAAAAACAGTTGGAGAGGCTATTTTAGAGCCAATGATTGTTCACAAGTTGTATGCTTCTGATAAAGAGAGAAAGACAAAAGTGATTGAGATTTTAGAAAGAGTGGGTTTAGATGAAAGTGTGTATAATAGATATCCACACGAGTTTTCAGGAGGGCAAAGACAGCGTATAGGTATCGCAAGAACTGTTGCGGTGCAACCGAAACTAATTATTTGCGATGAATCTGTTTCTGCTTTGGATATTTCAGTTCAAGCGCAGGTGTTGAATTTGTTGAATGAATTAAAAGAAAACTTTGGCTTTACTTATATCTTTATCTCTCATGATTTGGCTGTTGTGAAATATATGTCAGACAATATTCTTGTAATGAATAAAGGGGAGATAGAAGAAATTGCCGAAGCAGATATCTTGTATCGTTCCCCTTCAAAAGAATATACTAAAAAGTTAATTCAAGCTATTCCTAAATAGAATTTATTAAAATGAAATGCGAGATGGCGTAGGCATTACAAGCATCTTTTTTGTGTTTCCTTTGGTTCTTTTTAGTTTTCCTGGTCTACCTTGATTTTCGTATTTTGTGTAGTATTCTAAAGATACATCTCCAATAGATTTGATTTTGCCTTCTAATTCTTTACTTGCAAAACGGTCGTAATACTCAATTTTATAAGGGCCTATTTTCTTGATTTTTCCTTCAAGTTTGCCCCAATCAAAGGTATCGTAGTATTCAAAAGAGATATTTCCTATGTTTTTTATTTTGCCACTATTGTACATATTGAATCTGTCAAAATATGAAATGTTTAGGGAGTTTATTGTTTTGACTCTATCTTTTAAATTCTCATCAAATGTATTTGTATAGTATTCTACAGTGCTATTTCTACCAATAAAATCAAGAGCTGGGTCTGTGTAGTCATAATCATTTTTTCTTTTGTATTCGTATGTGTTTAATGTAAATTGAAAGTCTGAACCGTCTTGATTTATTTTAAAAGTAACATCGTCCGTTTGAATGACAATGTTTTGCACATTAGTACAGTCTTGTGTTAATTCAAAATATGCGTAATCAATATTTTGACCAAAACTAAAGGCTGAAAAAAGAGTTGAACAGATAATGATAGATAGTATTCTCATGGATTATTAGTTTATTATGAAATAGATTTCCCCTTTGTGTAAAGGGGAAAAAAGTTTGGATTAGTAACCTTCGTAAGGTACTTCTTGCTCGTTAAATATAATGCCGTTTTCTTCTAATTCTCGTAAGATAGGCTCGTAAACATCTTCTTTGATAGGCATTTGAACACCAGGTTTATTAATAATTCCTTTTAGAATTTTCAATGTGGCAATTGCAACAGGTAGGCCGACTGTTTTAGCCATTGCAGTGTAAACTTGGTTATCTCCAATGCAGATCATTGTTGAGTCGATTTGTTTTTTATCTTCTCCGATTTGATAACCAATCTTGTGATACATTACAATCATATCCTTATCTTCTTTATTAAGTGTCCAAGAATCGTTTAGTATCTTCTCTAAGATTTGAGCTGGTGAAGCATTTTTAAGGCCTATTTTTTTTGTAGCATTGAATAAGTCGAGTTCTAACAGTTTTTCCCAAACAATATCATCTTGATCAATACCTAATGCAAGGCGTAGTTTTGTTTCTACTGTATCACTTGGGTGGTAAGGTAAATAAAGGTTGATGAATTCGCGATAAGTCATGTTTTCTGAGTTGTCAACTTTGTAAGAATCATCAGTTATCCCAAGTTCTACGAATAAATTCCAAGCTCTTGAATAGCCTACTCTTCTAATTGTTCCCCTGAAAATAGTTTTAGCATCTTCTAATCCGTATGCTTGTTGATATTTTAAGGAGTCTCTATTTGCATAAGCTTCGAATTTGCCATACCCCTCAATGTTTAGAAACTCCGTTCTACGAAATACTTTGTTGTATGGGATATATTTGAATTGACCTTCTTGAAGAAATTTTGCAGCACCTCCTTGACCTGCCAGAACTACGTTTCTTGGATTCCAAGTAAACTTATAGTTCCAAAGGTTATTGTCTGATTCTGGAGCAATAAGCCCTCCACAAAAAGATTCAAAAGAAAGGACTTTTCCACCCTTTTTCTTGACGTCATGTATAATTCTCATGGCACTCATGTGGTCAATTCCCGGGTCAAGACCAACCTCATTCATGAAAACGAGGTTGTTTTCTATAGCTTGTAAGTCTAAGTCTTGCATCGCTTCGCTGATGTAAGAAGCGGTTACCATGTGTTTTTTAAACTTGATACAGTCTTTTGCTAATTCGATGTGCAATGTAGCAGGAAGCATGGATACTACGATATTTGCTTTGTTGACAAGGGCTTGTCTTTCTTGCTCATTAAATAAATCTAATTGAATTGCAGTTGCATTGGGGTGGTCCATTGCTTTTTGTTTTGCTAATTCTAAAGAAATGTCTCCAATCGTGATATGAAGGTTTTCTTCTGTTGATTTTTCAAGCAAATACTTAATTAAAGAGGAACTCGATCTACCAGCTCCAATAATTAAAATTTCTTTTGTCATAATATGTTGGTTAGTTTATGAATATACGAAAATAATGATTTCCTGAAGCTGTCAAAATTCTTTAGTAAAAAAATCCTTAACAGATTGTTTGATAATTTGTATATTTGAAAGAAAAATAGATGGGACGTAAAGTTATTGCTATAGCTGCTTTTATAGGGGCAATAGGTATCATTTTAGGAGCATTTGGAGCTCATGGATTACGCAAAGTAGTTACCGAAACACAGGTTGCTACCTTTGAAGTAGGTGTGCGCTACCAGATGTACCACGCTTTATTCTTACTTTTTATAGGACTATGTAGTTTTATTTCAGACAAGGCTAAAAAAACAGCTATGTACTTGGTTTTGTTGGGAATATTGTTTTTCTCAGGTTCTATCTACTTACTTACCTTTAAAGACCTGATATCTATAGACTTAAAGATAATTGGTCCAATAACACCTATCGGCGGAGTTTTATTTATCAGTGCATGGATATATATTGGTATTCAGGCGCTTAAATCGAAAGATGCTATTAAATAATTCTTTTGTATATTTATATTTTAAATTTATTTCTAAGTTTGCAAACAAATTAATACACAACATAAATAATGAAAATGGATAATTCTGAATCAATTTCACTGGAAAAATATGGT
>JASLGC010000029.1 GCA_030150335.1 Flavobacterium sp. | reverse complement strand
TCAGGCAATTTTGCCCCTTGATTCGTTGGGAAACTCCAAGTACAAGTAGTTGCAGCTGAAGTAATTGTAATACCTCTTTCTGCCTCTTGCTCCATCCAGTCCATAGTAGCAGATCCTTCGTGAGTCTCTCCCATTTTATGGTTTTTACCTGTATAGAACAAAATACGCTCTGTAGTAGTTGTTTTACCAGCATCGATGTGAGCAGCGATACCAATATTTCTTGTATATTTTAAATCTCTTGCCATTGTATATAGTTTCTGTATGGATTAAAATCTAAAGTGAGAGAATGCTTTATTAGCTTCAGCCATTTTATGAGTATCCATTCTCTTTTTAACAGCAGCCCCTTCTTCTTTAGCAGCAGCTAAAATTTCAGATGCTAATCTTGCAGCCATAGATTTCTCATTTCTTTTTCTCGCATACAAAATCATCCATTTCATTGCCATAGAGATCTTTCTATCCGGACGAATTTGCATTGGAATTTGGAATGTTGCTCCACCAACACGACGAGAACGAACCTCTACGTGTGGCATAACGTTAGTTAATGCATCTTTCCAAACATCTAATGAAGTTTTTTCTTCATCTTGTTTCTTTTCTTCTACGATTTCTAAAGCATCATAGAAAACTTTAAACGCTGTAGACTTTTTTCCATCCCACATCAAGTTATTAACGAAACGAGTTACTAACTGGTCATTAAATTTTGGATCTGGTAAAAGAGGTCTCTTTTTAGCCTGTCTTTTTCTCATGTCTGTTTCTTAAACGTTTATACGATTATTTTTTGTCTTTAGGGCGTTTAGCACCATATTTAGATCTTCTTTGAGTTCTACCGCTTACTCCAGCAGTATCCAAAGCTCCACGAACGATGTGGTATCTAACACCTGGTAAGTCTTTCACCCTTCCACCTCTAACTAATACTATCGAGTGCTCTTGTAAATTGTGTCCTTCTCCTGGGATGTATGCGTTTACTTCATTACCATTTGTTAAACGTACCCTTGCAACTTTACGCATTGCAGAGTTTGGTTTTTTAGGTGTAGTAGTATAAACACGCGTACAAACTCCTCTTCTTTGAGGACAAGAATCCAAAGCAACCGATTTACTCTTCTTAGTTAATTGGGTTCTCCCTGTTCTTACTAATTGTTGAATTGTTGGCATAATGTTTATTAATAATTTCTACAATATATTATTCCCCACTATATACGGGGTTGCAAATGTAGAAAGTTTTTTTCTTTTTTCAAAAGACAATCTATTAATTTTCAAGTAATTTATTTATTTTATTCTTTAAGCCTCAGCTTCTTACTTTTTTTATTTTACTTTACACGCAAATATATAGTCGAAGTGCCTAAGTTAATTCTCTCTTTCTTTTTATGTTGCTTGCTGGGTTTTACTAGCTATGGACAAGATGCGTTGTTGACACTTGAATTAACAGCCACCCATGAAAAAGATCGCGAACTACTAACAACTTTGGGGTATGTGAAAAATCATCCCGATTTACAATCTCTTAATCAAGCTGTTGACCAAATCGATCAATTATTATATAAAAAGGGATACCTATCCTTCACCAAAAAGAGAGAACAACAAAACAATCACTTTACCTATAGCTATACCCTTGATGATCCTATTCGTCAAGTCATCTTATCAAATAAATTGTTGTCACCAGCTATTCAACAACAAATTGGCTTTACTCAAGATAGTCTAACTCTCGATTTTGAGACCTTGCCTTCTCACTTGCAACAATACACTTTACAATTGGATCAACAAGGCTTAGGCATGTCGACCTTACTACTAGCTAATCACAACATTCTAAATCATATTTTATACTGTGATGTAAAACTCGACCTAACGAATAGCCGCAAACTAGATCAAATCGCCATAAAGAGCACAACCAAAGTTCCAGAGCACATCATTCAACAGCTAACCAAGCGCTACCTCAACAAACCCTATAGCGATCAACTCGTTTCTAATCTTTCACTTGCTGTAAGTGAACTTGACTTTTTAAAACAATACAAATCACCTGAGACTTTATTTACTGATGATTCAACTACCTTGTATTTATATGTAGACAAAGCCAACACGAACACTTTTGATGGTTTTATGGGATTTAGCACAGACGAACAGGATAAGTTCACCCTTGCTGGTTATTTAGACCTGGCGCTCAACAACGTATTAAACAAAGGAGAATCGCTACAATTATACTGGCGCAGTGATGCAAATAAACAAACGCAATTCGATTTTAAAACATCATTCGTTTACCTTTTTAATACTCCTTTAAATATAAGTGGACAGCTCAATATTCAGAAACAAGATACGATTTACCAAAATACTAAGCTTGGGGTACAACTGGGATATGCCATTCGGTATAACCAAAACATCAAGTTAGGCTATCAAAACACGTCCTCAACAACCAGCAGTGCACTGCCTTCCATGGAGAATTTTGACAGCAAGTTTTATACCCTAAGCTATACACTAACGAAGAAACGCTCTTACCTCCCCCTATTTCCTCTAAACTATTCGCTCGATGTTCTCGTTGGTACTGGAAATCGAATGACGGAGGAAACAAAGCAATCGCAATACATATTGCAGATTAATGCCAACAAAAATATTGAACTTGCCTCTAAGCATTACCTCTATATCAACTGGACCTATTACTCGCTATTCAGCAAAGATTATTTGGTGAACGAATTGTATCGTTTTGGAGGGAACCAATCGCTGCGTGGGTTTCAGGAAAATAGCCTATTGGCCAATCAGCTGAATTTAATTAATACGGAATATCGCTTTTTAGTTCATCCTAGTTTATACTTGCATACAATCTTTGATTATGCGATTCAAGAATACAAACCCCTGGAACAAAAGAACACCTTATATAGTATAGGTCTGGGATTGGGTTTTATTACCAACTCGAGTTATTTCAATCTCTCTTTCGCCAATGGCAAACAACCGGGCATTCCCTTTTCATTTGACAACACAACGATTCACATTGGATTCAAAACCTTGTTTTAATTGCTACTTTTATTCTAGAGTGCGTATACCCCCTAATCAGGAAACAAAAGTTTAGCACGACCTGAAAAAACATCTAACGTATAATAAAAATATAACTACCTTTGCGCCATGGATCAGGAGAATCAAATTTTTGGTATTCGTGCGATAATCGAAGCCATTGAAGCAGGTAAAGATATAGATAAGGTATTCTTACAAAAGGATGCACAAGGTGAACTAATGAATGAGTTAATCAAGTCATTAAAGAGAAACAACATTAACTTCTCTTATGTACCTATTGAAAAACTTAATCGTTTAACAAAGAAAAATCACCAAGGGGCTATTGGTACGATTGCACCTATTACTTTTATCTCATTAGAGGAGTTAGTGGAAACGACTTTAGAGAAAAAAGACAAGCCTCTTTTTGTTGTATTGGACCAATTATCGGATGCGCGTAATTTTGGTGCGATCATTCGTACAGCAGTTTGCTGTGGAGCAGACGGAATTATCATTTCTAAAAATGGTGCCGCTCCTGTAAATGGAGATACGATTAAAACTTCTGCTGGTGCTGTTTTCAATATTCCAATCTGTAAGGTAGACCACATCAAAGATGCTGTTTTCTATTTGCAAGGTTCTGGCGTAGTGACATTGGGAGCAACTGAAAAAGCAGAAAAAGAAATCTACGATGTAGATCTAAATGTTCCCGTAGCTATTATTATGGGTAGTGAAGATAGAGGAATCAATCCTTCCGTTTTAAAAATCATTGATGAAAAGGCAAAACTTCCTATGTTCAGTAGCATCGATTCACTGAACGTATCAGTTGCTTGTGGAGCCTTTTTATACGAGATTATCAGACAGAGACGCTAGTTAAGTGAAGAGAAATTGGAAATGGGAGATGCGTATTCTTCTCAAATAAAAACTCTTTCAATAATAAAAAAGGAAAGGATTGCAATTGCAACTCTTTCCTTTTTTAATTTACACTATTTGTTGTTTGTTTTTTTGCTCAAGAAACCATTCCTAACAACGATTTTCTTTTACTAGAAGAAAATATACAAATCGTGCAAACAGCACAACGAACAAATCGAAACGCAGCGAAAATCGAAGATTCATCGAACACCAAAATTAATATGAACTAAGTGAGATAAACAGCGTAAACCTCAAGAAAGGATTCTGTGTTTTTTTATTGTTTACTGCAATCATCTTAAGTAGACGAATCTATCCATTTCCCTTCTCCCATCTCCAATTTCCCATAAACAATAGGCAAAGTCTTTCGATAGGGATTTTTTAAGTCTATCGCTTCCTTTACTTCTTTAGGTATAATGATAAAATTCCCCGCTGCATCAAAACACTGCATGAATGGATCTATATTGGGATCATAGGTTGGAGACTGCCATTCATACTTATATATTTTTTCGCTATACGTTGGTGATTTTAGAATAAAAGACAAAATCATACCTGTAATAAATCCACTGAGGTGTCCTTCCCAAGAAATCCCTTCTTCTATATCGGGAAATACATACCAAATCATACTGCCATAAAGCATCACAATGAGTAGCGACAGGGCCACTAATCGAAAGTACTTGGTTTGTATCCCCTTAAAGAACATATAGCTCACAAGTACATAAATCAATCCACTTGCACCAATGTGGTAGCTTTCTCTTGCAATCAACCAAGTACCCAAACCAGACAAAAGGATCCCCCAGCCTAAAATTTGCCACACTTGTTTTTTATAAAAAAACTGAACCAACAGCAGCAATACAAATAGCGCAACTGAGTTGTTATAGATATGTTTTAATCCACCGTGAATAAAGGGGCTAAAAATAATTCCCCTCAATCCTTTTAGTGTACGGGGATACACTCCATACTGGTACAATTGTAAATAGTCTTTCCAATCCAACCAATACACCGTCCAAATTAACATAATGAATAAGAAGGGTAAGATGATTAAATCAGCGGTTATAACAAGTTGTTTATCTTTCATTCGAGCCTGTTCATTACTACATAAAACATAAAGATATAAAATAGTACTGCAATTCAACTACACAAATCACAGGGATTGCATACAATTTTAAATGACTTCTTTTTATTCGAGATTATAGGTTGTATTTTTGTATTTCTCAAAATCGAATTGTCATGGATGCACCATTAGCAGAAAGAGTACGACCGCAAACCTTGGCTGATTATGTCAGTCAGGCACATTTAGTTGGTGAAAAAGGAATCTTAACGAAGCAATTACAAACTGGTTTTATTCCCTCTTTACTCTTTTGGGGTCCTCCAGGTACGGGAAAAACAACCTTAGCGGAAATTTTAGCCAAAGAAAGTCAACGTCCTTTTTACGTTTTGAGTGCAATCAATTCGGGTGTAAAAGACGTACGAGAGGTAATTGACAAAGCCAAATCAAATCACGGTCTATTTACGGCACGCAATCCGATTCTCTTTATTGATGAGATTCACCGTTTCAGCAAATCACAACAAGATTCGCTACTAGCAGCCGTAGAGCGTGGCTGGATCACCTTAATTGGTGCTACCACTGAAAATCCAAGTTTT
>JASLGC010000010.1 GCA_030150335.1 Flavobacterium sp. | reverse complement strand
CAACCCCCTAAAAAAAATAAACCCCTCACTACCAAGGTAATGAGGGGTTCTTTTGTGGTCCCACCTGGGCTCGAACCAGGGACTTGCTGATTATGAGTCAGCTACTCTAACCAGCTGAGTTATAGGACCGGTCTATTGAATTGACCAGAAAATTGTAATGGTGGTCCCACCTGGGCTCGAACCAGGGACTTGCTGATTATGAGTCAGCTACTCTAACCAGCTGAGTTATAGGACCAGTGTCAAACGTATTTTGACGAGTGCAATATTACTCCGTTTTCTCGAATAATGCAAGAATTAATTAAGATTTTATTTGATTTCTTGACATAACTCTATAAGAACACCATTAGTTGTTTTTGGATGTAAAAATGCAACTAATTTATTGTCAGCACCTTTTTTCGGTTTTTCGTTTAATATAACAAAACCTTCATTGGCAAGTCTTTTCATTTCAGCTTCAATATCTTCTACGTCAAAAGCGATATGATGGATACCTTCTCCTTTTTTTTCTATAAACTTAGCAATAGGGCTGTCTGGGTTTGTTGCTTCTAAAAGCTCTATTTTATTAGGACCATTCATGAAAAAAGAAGTCTTTACTCCTTCACTTTCTACGCTTTCTTCTTTGTAAGCAGGTGCTCCAAATAGCTTTTCAAATAGTTCATTTGAAGCTTGTAGGTCCTTAACTGCGATACCAATATGTTCGATTTTTTTCATTTTAGTTATTTTGGGTTGATATAAACAAAGATAAAAAAGTTTGATATGCAAAAAATTGTATTTTTGCACTATGGAAACAAATAGACAAAAGAAGATGGGAACCTTGTTGCAAAAGGATATCGTAGATATCTTGCAAGGAGAGGTACGTAAGAACGGATTATCAAACTTGATAATTTCGGTTTCTAAAGTTAGCATTACAACTGATTTATCAATATCAAGAGTATATTTAAGCATCTTTCCATCAGAGAAAGGGCCAGAACTATTGAAAGCAATTCAATCTAACGCTCCGTTAATCAAACATGAATTAGCACAAAGAGTAAAACACCAATTGAGAAAGGTGCCAGATTTAGCTTTCTATATTGACGATAGTTTAGAGTACATTGATCAAATTGACAAGGCTTTAAAAGGGGAAGAAAACCCAATTGCTGATCGTGATTTGTTAATCAGAAGAAAGAAAAAGTAATTTGAAGTTTTCTCTTTACATAGCTAAACGATATGCTTTTAGTAAAAGTAAGAGCAAAGCAATAAACGTAATCACTGCAATAGCTTCTGTTGGACTTATTGTCAGTGCTATGGCTATGTTTATTGTTTTGTCGGTGTTTAGCGGGTTAAGGAGTTTTAGTCTTTCATTTGTCAACGATCTTGATGCGGACCTTAAAGTATATAGCGAAAAGGGGAAAAGCTTTGTGATTGATGATAAACAGATTTTAGACTTAGAAGATTCTGGTTATTTTAAAGGAGTTGCTAAGGTCGTAGAAGATCGCCTTTTATTTTCTTTTAAAGAAAAACAAACTGTTTCTACAATAAAAGGCGTAGATTCTGACTATTCAAATGTTAGTGATTTTGAAAGTAAAGTAGAATATGGTAACTGGCTTGAGCCTGATACTGACGAGACTGTTGTTGGTATTGGAATTAGTGCAGTTTTATCTATGGGGCTTTTTGACACAGAAAATGCTTTTGAAGCTTTGGCAATGAAACCTGGTAAAGGGGTGATTAATAATCCGGAAGATGCGTTTATTAAAAGAACCTTACAGCCAACAGGTGTTTATGTTTTACAAAACGATGATTTAGATGATAAATACGTTTTTGTGGACATTGACACGGCAAGAGATTTATTATTTATTCCAGCAAATGAGGTTACTAATTTAGAGTTAGCTATAGCAGATAATGTGTCTGAAAGCAAGGCTATAAGTAAGTTACATGAAGTGCTGGGGGATAATTTTATTATTAAAAATAGAACACAACAAAATGACGGGTTGTATCGTATGTTGAATACGGAGAACCTTGTTGTTTATCTTATATTTGTGTTAGTAGTTATAATGGCTCTGTTTACTTTAGTCGGGGCAATGATTATGATTATTTTAGAGAAACAATCCAATATTAAAACGCTTAATGAGCTTGGTACTCCTTTGGTTGATTTGAGAAAAATATTCTTATTTCAAGGGATGATTATTTGTGGGTTAGGTAGTTTTATAGGAATCTTTTTAGGGGTTGTTTTTGTGTTACTACAATCTAATTTTCAGTTTATTTCTATCAGAGAAGGGATGGCTTATCCTGTAGAATTCAATCTTTTAAACTTAGTAGTTGTATTTCTATCCATAAATGTGTTGGGGTTGATCGCTTCTTTAATTGCATCCTCAAGAGTAAATAGTCGCTATTTGCGAGCTAAATTATAATTCGCTTTATAAAAATTTACTTTACTACTTGTAATTATCCTTTTTATAGGATAATTTGATCATATTTCAAGTTTTTTTATCGTTTTTTTAGTGCATTATTTAAATATTGGTAATATTTTAGTAATTCGTAAATTAAGTGATAGTATTCATTATTAGTCATTAGTTTTTGAGTGCTATTTTCTTAGCTTTGCGTATATTGAAAAAAGTATTTAGTTTACAGAATGCAATAAAACAGACAGTTATGAGAAATTTTTTAAATGAGTACATGAATTATGTAATGGAGTTTGCTAATGATAATATTTCTATCACAGATCATGCTAAGTCATTTTTAGATAAGAATGATTATAGAGATCCACATCAATGGTATAAAGCTCATGCAGTTTGTATGCTTGCGGAACAAATAGGTAAGAATAATGAAATAATTGAAAATTTATATATTCAATTAAATGAAGATTCAAATTGCTTACATAGTAGTATGAGTTTAAATGACAAGGACTATGCTGACTGGTTTGATGATGTGCGCGAATTGAATAATATTTTAATAAACAGAGGTTTTGTAAAGGCTTATGCTTATCAATATGAGTTGTTTATAAATGCTCGTTATGGGTATAAAGATGAAGAAGCAGCTGGTGGATATTTGCGCAAAGGATTTGAATTAGGAGATGATTTATGTGCATGCCATGTAGGATATAGCAAGTATTATGGAAATCTTGGTTTTGAGTTAAATAAAGAAGAGGGATTACAGTTAATTCAAAATGTTGTTGCAGCTACAAATAATTCAATAGGTTCTTTATTCTTGTTAAATATTGAGTTTAGAGAGTGTAATTCTCCAGAAGAAGGATGGGCAGTGATTGAGAAGTTTTCTGACTTATTGCACAAGGAGAAGAAGGGCTTATATGTTTTAGCAGATTATTATTTGAGAGAAGAGCAAGACGCAAAGGCTGCAGAAATATTAGAAGAGGGTATTGCTAATAAAAGCGCATATTCGTCTTATTTATTAGGGATGACTGCTTGTAATGGGCGATTTGATAGCTTGGGATATACTGTTGAAAAAGGACGAGAATTACTTGAGAATGCATTTGATTATGGAATTGTATATGCGGGTTATGTTCTTGCTTATAGTTATTTAAATCCAAAAAACGGAGAAGAAATAAATATACCAGCAGCAATTGACTTTTTAGAAAAATCAGCTGCTTATAATTCGAATGAGTCTTTATTAGAATTGGCAATGTTGTATTTGTACAATGAGGAATACAAAGACATTGAATTAGGAATAGCTTATTTAGATAGAGCAATTGAGAATGGGTTTGACAGAGCGATGTCTGAAAAAGCATTTGTAATGTTGGATTTCGAAGAAGTAGAACGAAATGCAGCAGAGGGTAAAGCTCTTTTAGAACGTGCTACTGAGTTAGGAAGTGATTATGCTCCTTATCGCTTAGGTGTTGGATATCAGAATGCGGATTTTGAAGATGAGCCTGATTATGCAAAAGCACATGAATTGTTTGAACTATCAGCAGATAGAAATAACGGAATGGGAATAGAGTATGCAGGTAGATATAATCGTTATGGATATGCTGGAGAGTCTAACCCTGAGAAAGCAATTGCTTATTATCAAAGAGGAATAGAATACTATGGTTCTGATTATTGTAAGGTAGAACTTGCAATGATGTTAGAGCGTGGAGAAGGAATAGATGCTGATGTTGCAGAGGCGCAAGCGCTTTACATTGATGCATTAGAAAATGGTTATTATTTTGCAGCTCTTCGCTTAGGTTTTATTAGTGAAGATGGAGTTCTGGGAGAGCCTAACTTGGAAGAAGCACGCCACTATTTCCAAATTGCAGCTGATAACGATATAGCTGAAGGGATTTATCATTTGGCACGTTTTAATCGATATGGTATAGGTGGAGAGAAAAATATTGAAGTTTCGTTTGACTTATTTAGTAAAGCGTTAGAAATGGGATTCGTAGATGCAAATGTTGATATGGCGTTATTCTATGAGGAGGGAGTAAATGGTGAAAAACCAGACTACGACAAAGCCTTTGAGTATATGATGGTGGGAGCTGAGGCTGGATTTAGTTATGCTCAATACAAAATAGGGGCTTATTATTCTTATGGATATTTAGTTGATAGAGATGCTGAAATAGGTAAAGAATGGTTCGAAAAAGCTGTAGAGAATGGTTCGCCATTGGCAATGTTGGCTATCGGAGATTATTATCTGTACGGATACGGTGTAGAACAAGAGTATGAGAAAGGTTTTGAGTTTTATAAAATGGCTGAAGAGAGAGATTATATCTCTGAAGGGATTGGTATTTGTTACCAGTTTGGCTTAGGCGTTGAAAAAGATGAAAAGAAAGCTTTTCAGTTATATAAAGTAGCTGCTGAACGTCATTATGATGCTGCATCGTTTAGATTAGGTTTATGCTATTACTACGGAAGTGGTACAGATAAAGATTTAGTAGAAGCTTTTTATTATTTAAAAACTGCTGCGGATAATCACTATATGGATGCTGTGAGTTATGTGGGAACGATGTTGATTAAAGGGGAAGGAACAGATAAAGATCCAGAATATGGTGTAAGCTATTTAATTCAGGCTGCAGAGTCAGGAATAGATGCTGCACAATACGAATTGGCTAATTGTTATTTAAAAGGAGAGGGGGTACCTCAAAGTGATGAGCAAGCAATGCATTGGTATCAGCAAGCAGCTGAGAATGGAAATGAAGATGCTCAGAAAATTGTAGGTGGACCACGTAAAAGAAGAAGATAATGGAAAATCAGAAACAATATCAGTTTCAGGTAAATATGAAAGGTATGATAGAATTGTTGTCAGAGCATATATATAGCTCACCAACAGTTTTTATCAGAGAATTATTACAAAATGGAATGGATGCTGTGACTATGCGTAAAGGTATAGATGAGCAGTTTAAAGGTTCTATCAATGTTACATTTGAAGGAGATCGTTTGATATTCCAAGATAATGGAGTTGGGCTAACACAAGATGATGTTCACCAGTTTTTGTCTGTTATTGGACAGAGTTCAAAAAGAGGTGAATTGGCAGATAAAGACTTAATCGGAAAGTTCGGTATCGGTCTTTTATCTTGTTTAGTTGTAAGTGAGGCTATCGTAGTTGAATCTCGTTCTCTTTACAGAGAGGAATCTGTACGTTGGACTGGTAGAGCAGATGGTACTTATAATGTTGAAATGATTGACTTACTTCCTGAAGTAGGGACAAAAGTAATTTTAGATGCTAAGAAGTCTTGGAGGTCTTTGTTTAAAAAAGAGGAAGTAAAACAAAATATCTTGTTTTATGGAAGTGCTTTGCCTATCGAAGTAAATTTAATTGAGAATGGCGAAGTAGAACAGATTTTAAATGGCAATCCTATTTGGTTAGACTCAGAGAGTACAAAAGAAGAGCTTTTGGCTTATGGGAAAGAGGTATTTAAAACGAAATTCTTAGATGTATTTAGACTTCATTCGGACGCAGGAGAACTACAAGGAGTTGCTTTTATTATTCCAAATAAAGTAAACACAACTGCTACAAAAGAGCATAAAATATTTTTAAAGAGAATGTATTTATGTGATCAGGCAACTAATTTATTGCCAGAGTGGACTTCTTTTGTTCGTTGTATTATCAATGCGAATGCACTGCAACCTACTGCTTCAAGAGAGTCTCTTATGAACAATGCTGTTTTGCAAGAGACCAAAAAAGAGTTGAGTAGTTGCTTTAAAGATTACTTAAAAACATTGTCGGTAACAGATATTGATACGCTTGAGAAAATTATCAATATTCATCACATGTTTATTAAAGCATTAGCTGCTTCGGACTCTGAAATTATGAATTTGTTTGAAGATTATCTTCCTTTTGAAACAAATCAAGGGATGATGCCTTTTGGTGAAATAAAGGTGTCTAATCCAAAGATATACTTCACACCATCGTTAGATGATTTCAGACAGATACGCAGAATTGCTGGTTCTCAAAAGAAATTAGTAATCAATGCTGCTTATAGTTATGAGACTGATTTGATTGAGAAGATTAAGCGTAGTCATCCTGAATTGAGTATTGAAAGAATTAATCCGAATGATATTTTGGAAGAGTTTGAAGATGCTATTGATTCAAGTGAGTTGATTGAAAACTTTATTGTTGAAGCAAATAAAATACTGAAAAAGCATTTCTGTAAAGCAGAAGTTAAGCGCTTTGAGCCAAAGGATACAACGGCAATTTATATTGCAAATGAAGATGCTTTGACAACAAAAAATATTCAAAGTTTGTCTCAAACGTCTAATCCGTTTGCTGCAACGTTACATCATTTTAAAAAGAAAGAAGATGTATTGCCAACGCTTTGTTTTAACCAACAAAGTGAATTGGTTGATAAAGTAATGCATATTGATGATCCAGAACTTTTTGAAGCATTAATTAATGTGCTATATGTACAGGCTTTAATGTTGGGGGGTTATACAATCAATAAAAAAGAAATGGATACGTTTAATGATGCTTTGTATCAATTTATGATCTTAGGTATGTCTAATTTTTTACCTAAGTTTTAATGTATCGATTAGAAATACAGAAGTTAGCTTTAGAGATAGAGGATAACAGTGAAGATTATGACCGCTGTATTGCTTTATTACAGCAAGCAATACAGATAGCTGATAAAAATAACGACCTTGATTGGGCGATTGATTTACGAAGTTATTTAATTAGAAAGGAAAGTGCTACATCAACATGTGTGCATAGTCCTCTTGCATTTGCGTGGATATTGGAAGTGTGTGATGAATATCCTGAAGATTTCCCAGATGCGGAATTTATGGGACTATATGAGTGGATGCTTGGTGCTGTGAATTGCAATACGAATATATCTTTAGAGCAAACACGTAACGTTGCTATCGACTTAGAGAAGCGCTTGGAGAAAAATGGGATGAGTAAACGAGGTCTTTACTTTTGTTTAGCAGAGTTTGCTCAGAATAGAGGAGATGTAGCGTTAGGTTCTCAATACATTGACATGGCAAAGAATGAACCTAAAGACGATGAAGAGGACGAGGTTGTTGAATATGATTATTCAATTGAAAGGGCTTCTATTTTAGGTGATTTTGATGAGGCTGTTGGTTTGATGAACCAAATGGAATTAAAGAAATTGTCTTCTTTTTCTCTGCCGTTTGAAAGCTATTGTGCCATGGCTTATTTTATGGCAAGAAAAGAAGATAGTCGTGCAACTATCTACTTAGAAAAAGCTAAAGAAGCATTTTATAAAATTGAAGGTGTAAATAGTTCTATGCTATTTAGTATGACAAGATTTATTTATACTATGCACCTTTTAAAAGATGATTTGCGTTTTAGTATGTTTGAATTAGTTGCAGAATGGCAGGTAGGAGCAGAAGACTTTCTACAAATGGCTTTTTGTCAACATATTTCTGTTGTTTTTGGAAATGGAGGAACGAGAGCGTTTAAGCTATCTCCCAAACTTCCATACTATAGACAAGATGGAATATATGATTTAAGTGTGTTGTCAGATTATTATAAAGAGGTGGCTTTAGAGTTTTCTTCTAAATTTGATAAAAGAAATGGCAATAATCACTGCTGTAGCGAATTGATTCAATTACAAGTTGAAAACAAACTAAAAAAATAAATGATGAGTTATAATTTAGAAATTCAAAAGGTTTTATTGAAGCTTGATGATTTGCAAAGTTTCTCTGATAAAGTGAAAGCCTTGAAAGAAGCTATCGCTATTGCTGACAAGCACAATGATATAGATTGGGGGTTTGACTTGCGTCTGGACCTGATTAGAAAAGAGCGAAATACTTCTAAATGTGAGGAGAGTTTTCCAGCATTTGCATGGATTTTAAATGCAAGTGATGAAAATGATGATTACTTTGATGAAGCTGATTTTCTATGGGAATATAAATGGATGTTTTGTTCTGCATATAGAAGTGCTGCTATTCCAATGGAACAAGTACTTGAGATAGGTGAAGATCTAAAACGTCGCTTAGTAAAAAACGGTTTTAGTTTGCGTGCTTACTATAATGTAATGACAGGTTTGGCATTGCATCTAAGAGATTATAAGCAAGCACAAGAGTATATTGATTTAGCAGATGCTGAAATAGTTGATGATATGGCAAACTGTCCTGCTTGTGAATTGGACACTAAGGTAGAGACATTGTTATACCAAGGGTTTGTAGATGAGTCATTGATTAAAGCACAAGATTTGATCAATAAAAAACTAACGTGTTATTCAATGCCTTTCCAAACGTTTTGTGGTTTTGCTTATAACTTGCACAAACTTGGAGATGAAAGAGCGACTATTTACTTTGATAAAGCATTAGAGGAATATCATGCACATGATCAATATGATAGTTCAGTTGGATACTCTATGGGGCTATTAGTAGCTTATATGCACGAGATTGGTCACCCTGAAACGTGGTCTTTCTTTGAAAGAATTGCTGAATGGCAGATAGGAGCTGAGGACTTACATATTTATAATTTTGCTAAGTATATGGCTCCGATTATGAAGGATGGCGGTAAAAAGCAATTAGAATTATCTTCTCAACTGCCATATTACAAAGAAAGTGGTGAATACGATTTAAGTGAGTTGTTTGCTTACTTTAAAGAGGTAGCTTATGATTATGCAGATCGTTTCGATAAGCGTAATGGCAATCATAATCTAAAACAAGAAGTTGACGCAATACTATCTTAGGTTTTATATAAAATAGCAAAGGCGGGGGATTATATCTTCTCGCCTTTTTTAATGAGTTTTTTAATTAGATAAGTGCATTATTAAATATAATTATATTTGATTGAGTGAATTTATAAATGATAGCCGTAAGGAGATGAATTATACATTAGAAATACAGAAAATAGTATTAAAAATAGAGGAAACGAAGACTATATCTGATCGATTGTTGTTGATAAAAGAAGCAATTGCTATGGCTGATAAACACAATGATCTTGATTGGGGGTTTGACTTGCGTATTTTATTAATTAATACTGAAAATCACACCCCCCGTACCGTATTGAGTTATCCTGCTTTTGCATGGATATTGGATAGCAGTGACAGTAATGAGGGATACTTTGATGAACGTGATTTCTTGTATGAATACAAGTGGATGTATGCTATTTCATCAGGGTCAACTGAAATTAGCAAAGAACAGTTAAAGAGTATAGGTGATGACTTTCATAGGAGGTTATTAAAGAACGGTTACAGCAGTCGTGGTTATTATCATATTTTGTCTATTTGGCATCAGCATTTGAGAGATTATGAAAAATCGATTGAGGTTACTCGTTTAATGGATGAAGAGTTAGTTGATGAAATGAGTGATAACAAACCATTTGAATTGGCGGTCAAGGCATATAATTTAATTGCTTTAGGAAAGTTTGATGAAGCTGAAGTAGTATCTCGTGATTTGTTTGCTAATCGCTTTGAATTTATGGATACTGCTTTTGAAATAAATACTGTTTTCGCTTATGAGTATTTCAAATTAGGAAATGAAAGAGCAAGGGAGTACTTTGATGTAGCACGAGAGAAAATCCCTGTATATGATGAGAATGACAGTATTACACATTTTAGGTCAAGAGTTTTTTATATGTACTTATTATGGCAATATGGGTTTGAGGACTATTGGGCTATTTTTGAACAGTTTTGCGTTTGGGAGCATGAAGCAGATGACCACTATTCATTCATATTCACAAAGCATGCGATGTGTGTTTTGAGAGATGGAGGAGAACATAAGTTTAACTTCCCAACCTTTTTACCTTATTACCAAGAGAGTGGAAACTATGATTTAAATGCATTGTACCTTTATTTTAAAGAGCGTACTTATGATTATGCAAGGCGATTTGATCAAAGAAATGGCAATGATAATTTCACAGCAGAAGTGAATGGTATTTTTGCGATTCCGCGAAAAGGACAATAAACGATAGAAAACAAAAAGGACTATTTCACAACATGAAATAGTCCTTTTTTATTTAGAATAAACTAATTTGTCCTTCTTGGTCGGTAGAAGAGTTTTTCTTCTCCCTTTTTCTTTCTCTTTTAGGTTTATTTTCGATTGGTTCAGTAACAATCGTTTCAACGTCAAATATCTCTATTTGCATTACATCTTTAACCTTTGTTTCTTTGTTGCCCTCAATCTCTTCGGTGTTATGCTCTTCATCTGTAGGAGGAATATTTGCTACAGAATCATTAACAATAATAGCATTCATAACACTTTCATCAAAAATAGTAGCTTCTACCTGTGTAGGTGTTACATCTTCTTTTTTATTTGCCAAGTCGTTTTCCTCTGCATTAATACCCTTTTTAGCGATGTTAAAGAATTCACTATACTTAGAGTCATTTAAAGATTGTTTCTCCAATGTAGCAGAGCTTGGTGGGGTGTCAGAAAGTATTTCATCTTCCGCCTTGATAATTTCCCAATCTACCTTAGCAATGGTATTATCTGGTTTAGATTCGACAGAGAACAAATCTTTTTGCGCTTTAGTGCGAATTAGAGAAGTATCTTTCTCAAGTGATTCCTCCCAAATAATCGTCTCTTTATCCGAAGTGCTTTCTTCTTGAGGAAGGATGTCTTCTTTTATTTCTTCAGAAATAGGAGTATCTGTTACAAGAGGAGCTTGTTCTTCCTGCTTAGGCACTTCATTAAATAAATTTAAGTGAGTTTCATCAGTAATCCCTGTCTCATTAGGCAAGGATTCAAAAGCCGCTTGTTCTAAAGTAATTTCAACCTGAGGATGATTTGTTTCATTTACAAATAATTCAGTTTCTACAAGATTAGCAGTATTTACTACTTCATCATTATTCTCAACATCAACAATAGCAAAATCTTCTTCTTTAGCAAAAATATCAACTTTATTATGTAGCTCGCTAATCAGTCTTTTGATTCTCTTGATATGAGGGCTATCATTAAAAAGTTGTTTTTCAAACACAGCATCTAATAGCTTGTATAGCGAATAAGCCTCATGGTATTTTAATACTAAAGAATGCTTTTTATTGTGGTCTAAAATAGAAACTTGTTTATGGATATTTTTAGCTTTATCCTCCAACTTGTTAATTAAGTCTTCTTTGGTACTTATCAGTAAAGCGTCTGTTATATTGTTCACTGCATAATCATCGGTTTGTTGCACCATTTTGATTACCGTAAGAAGTACATCATTATTTAATTTAAGTTGAATTTTTGCGATCATTTTGTGTTTAGAAAAAGCTGTTTTATAAGTTTCTGAGAAAGAACACAAAATAAGCAAAAATTATTGTAAGTAGTAAGGAATATAGAGAAAATATTATTAAAGGAGAGCCTATTTAAACCTTGGTTTATATATAAAATAAAAAGAAGCGTATAAAGTTGGAATTAAGAGATGAGATAACATTTTATTTACTGAAATAAGATGCTTTTGTTTTGAGTGAAGAAGTGAGATTATATAAATTAGGAGCTTCTGAAAAGAGGCGAAACATCACAAATTATGATTATTTCACATTAAAGAATAGTAAAAACGTGTATTGTTAATTTTAATGATTAACTTTAAATATCCGTAGGGAATACGTCCCTTTTGGTATATTAATTGTTGAGTAACAATAAAAATAAAATTATGAAAATCGCTTTCTTTTCTACGCAGCCCTATGATGTAACTTTTTTCGACAAAGAGAATAAAAGTTTTGGGTTTGACTTAGAGTATTTTGATACGGGATTAGAAGAACAAACAGTTAATCTTATTTCAGAAGGAACAGATACAGTATGTGTATTTGTAAACGATAAAGTAGATGCTGAGGTAATACAAAAATTAGCTGAGAAAAAAGTAAAGTATATTGCTTTGCGTTGTGCAGGTTTCAATAATGTTGACCTTGACGAAGCTCATAAACACAATATCCGAGTATGTAGAGTACCTGCATATTCTCCAGAAGCTGTAGCTGAGCATACTTTAGCGTTGCTTTTTACTTTGAATAGAAAAATTCACAAAGCATATAACCGTGTACGCGAACAAAACTTCTCTCTTAATGGATTATTGGGAACAAATATCTATAAGAAAACAGTTGGTATCGTTGGAACGGGTAATATCGGAGCTGTATTCTGTCGTATGATGAATGCATTAGGAACAGAAGTATTAGCGTATGATATCTATGAGAATGAAGAACTTAAAAAAGAGGGAATCAAATATGTTAGTTTAGATGAAATCTATGCTAAATCTGATATTATTTCTCTTCACTGTCCTCTTACTCCAGATACGATGCACCTTATCAACGAACAAACCATTGCTAAGATGAAAGACGGAGTTATCTTGATTAATACAAGTAGAGGGAAATTAATTGAATCAAATGCAGCTATTCAAGGGCTTCGCGCTAAGAAAATAGGTGCTTTAGGTATTGACGTGTACGAGCAAGAAGAAAAAGTATTCTTCCGTGACTTGTCTGGTACTATCTTAGAAGATGAAAGACTACAGTTATTAACATCTTTTCCAAACGTGTTAGTTACTGCTCACCAAGCATTCTTTACAGACGAAGCTTTGAGTCAAATATCTTTTATTACACTTGACAATTTAAAACAGTTATCTACTAACGGAGCTATCGAAGGTAGAGTAGCTGAGTTATAAAATAATTATTGTAATTCTTGAATCTTGCAAGCAGAGCCTATTTATAGTTTCTGCTTGCTTTTTTTTGTTCTTTTTTCCAAGAGATACAATAGAGCAAAGCCTACTTCTACAAAGGAAATAATTAGCGAACAATGTACTTTATGTTGTGCTATTATTTACTAAAAAAGGAGGGGTAAATTAAAAACCGACAGCAGTGTAAAAGCATTGCAAGAATTAAGGGGATGCCGTATAGTCTAAAGAAGAATATTAGATGTATTAGAATATAGATGATAATAAAAGCAAAGTATTGTAACTTACAATGCTTAAATTTTTTTGTATCTTTTTCTTTTTAATAAATCACAGTGAAAGAATTCCCCTCTAATATAGTTTTTAAATATACTTGGCGTACCTACCAACAAAGGGTATTGGACAATTTAGCCAAGCACCTTGGTGACGACAAGCTTCATGTTATCGCACCACCAGGCTCTGGAAAAACTGTTTTGGGATTAGAGGTAATGTTGCGATTAAACAAACCTACTTTAATACTTGCACCTACAATAGCTGTTCGC
>JASLGC010000005.1 GCA_030150335.1 Flavobacterium sp. | reverse complement strand
AAAAGAAGATTAAATGAAATCTATCGTATTTCACTATAAAACACGTTATAAATATAAAAAGCCCGACCATAAAGTCGGGCTTTTCTAATAATAGTAATTTATCTATTTCAATAATTATTTTCCTAAGAAAATTTGGAAACCTAAAGATAAACCTAAACCATTGTGTGCAGAAGCACTTGATTGATTTGATTTACTGTAGTTGTATCCTACAATTGCTTCTAAAGCTACATTACGGCTTACGAAGTGAGAATAACCAGCATTGATGTTAAATGCAAAAGAAGTATTACTCTCTCCTGCTACTTCAGCTCCAGAAATACCAATAGCTCCTTGTCCAAAGAATCTACCTGTTTCGCTTGCTCCTTCTGGGAAGTAGTATCTAACGAAAGGCATTACTTTGTAGTTCCAGATATTATCTCCATCTTTTACAGTTTGAAGACCAGCACCTAACTCTAAACCAACTGCTACCCCTTGAGAGATAAAGTATCCTGCTCTTGGTGTGAAGTTAATGTTGAAACTTTCTTCTTCGAAGCTATATCCTGTAGAACCTAAAGCTCCCCCTACAATCCAGTTTCCTTTTTTGATTGGAGTTGCCCCAACTTTTTCTGATAATTTAGGAGTTTCTACTGGTAATTTGCTTTGCGCATTAGATGTTAAAATTCCTCCAACTAATAAAGCTGCTAATAAAGTAATCTTTTTCATAAATTTCAATGTTTAGTTCTTAATTTGTTTTTAAACTTTAAAAAAGTAACGAGTGCTAAATTACTAAAAAAAAATATTAGTTTAACTAATTTTGTGAAAGTAATTCTCTTTTTAGTACTAAAAATTCTTTATTCGTGTTGATTAAACCATCAATAAAGAATGTTCTCGCCTCTTCTATTTCAATGAAATCAAAATGTTTGTACCATGCGTCTGAGTCCACTATTTCCTTGAGTTTTGTTATCCTCTTAGCAGTTTCAGTTGCTGTTCTTAACATAACGTTTTCAGTATTAAGACAACCTTTATGTTGAAAGGTCACATCTTTTGTGTTAGAATTGTATAAAATAGTATATAATTCTTCGTTTTCATTGTTTGGAAAAAAGCTATCCCAGGTAGCATAAGCCAAGCAATAAATACTATTTTTTTTCTGTGGACTGATTAACTTCCAACGGCAGTTAGCCGCTCTACCCCAGTGATTTGAGTATCGAGCCACGCCTTTTTCGTCAAAGAAATACATACTCCCTGCTTTGCTTTTATAATTTGGCTCACGGCCCTCAATAAAAGAATTTGAAATTTCTTTCCATTCACAGTAAGTATGCTTAAAAAAATTGTATTTATTGTATTTTTTCATTCTAAAAAAGTTCGTTTTTATCTTCAATTATATTAATTCCAAGCTTTTGCATTTCAATTTTTGCCTGTACCAATCCTTCTGTTGTGATAGGCTTAGTTGCAAAATCAAGGAAATATGTTTCAAATCCTGCTTCTTTAGCGTCTTTTGCCGTGAAATACACGCAAAATTCAGCCGCTAACCCACAGATATATAATTCTGTAACGTTTCGGTCTTTTAAGTATCCTAAAAGCCCTGTATTACAAGATTTACTATTGTCGTAAAATCCACTATATGAATCTACTTCTACATTCATTCCTTTTCTAAACACAGCCGCTACTCCATTGCTATTCCAGTCAGATGAAAATTCAGAACCTTTAGTTCCTTGAACACAATGATTAGGCCATAATACCTGAGAAACACCATTAAGTTCAATAATATCAAAAAGTTTATGATTAATATGTTGTGAAGCAAAGCTTTTGTGATTATGTGGATGCCAATCTTGTGTTGCGATAATTAAATCAAAATTGGGTTGAATGCTATTGATAACATCAATAATTTTGTCTCCATCTGCTACAGCAAGACTTCCACCTGGTAGAAAATCGTATTGTAAGTCAACAACTAATAGTGCTTTCATTGTTTATAGTATATATGGTGTTTAAATAGTTATAGTTAAGCAGTTTGACTATTTCTCGCTGCTTTTGAAAGTCAAAAATACGAAATTAGATTCGTCTTTTAGAATTGCTCCTTCGTTGTAAAAGGTCTAAACGCTGGAATAAAGAGACTTCCCTTATTTAGTATATTCTTCATGCAAATACACCAATGCTTCAATAACAGCCTGAGTTGGTGATTTTGGATTAAACCCCAATTCAGTCCTTGCTTTCGATATCTCAAAGTCTTGTTGTAACCCAGCAAACATATTCAACTCTTTACGCGTTACCATAGGTGCCTTGTTCGTTATCTTTGAAATCATTTCCAATAACCAAGCAGAAGACCACAAAACGGCATCGGGTACTTTCATTGGAGTTATCAGTTTTAATTCCGGAAACAGCTGTTGTGCAATTTGAATAGTTTGTGTTAATGTTAAACATTTTTCGTTTGCCAAGATATAACGCTCTCCTGCTCTACCCTTTTCAGAGGCAAGCCAGCATCCTTCAGCTACATCTTTTACATCCACCCAATTCACCGTGATGCCCGTATCTACCGGCACGCGATTCTTTAAAATGGTCTGCAATACATTATAAGAGGTGTTTAAAGGGGCAAATGCTTCACTTCCTATCATTGCGGATGGCATTACTGCTACTAATTCAATATCATACTGCTTAGCTAACTCAAATGCCAGCTTTTCACTATCATTTTTAGAGTTGTAATAAGTGTCTAAGCGATTGGTATTGTAACCATAGTCTTCTTTTGTTGGTATTTTGTCGTAATTCAATGCAGCAATTGAACTTACATAAACAATGCGTTTAACGCCTGCTTCATGGGCTGCTTCTATCACATTGCGCGTGCCAATTAGATTATTGTCGTAAATCTCCGTTTGAGGGTCTTTTGCCCATAACTTAAAATTAGCGGCTACGGCATAAAATACATCTACACCTTGTAGTGCTTTAACAAAGGATGTTTTATCCATCAAATCAGCATGAACCACTTCACAGTCCAGCCCTTTAAAAGGCGCGACATTATTTACATTGCGAACCGTTGTTCTAACCTTAATTCCCTTAGCTAACAAAAGCCTAATAAGGTTATTACCCAGATGTCCGTTTCCTCCTGATACAAGTGCTAATTGTGGCATTATGCTGTGTTTTTGAAATAGTATTGCCAACAAAGATAAACTTGTTTTGACGATTGCATTGTTTAAAGTAGGTAAACTTACGGGGTAATGTGTTCACACTTTTAAGCACTAAATATATTTTTTGATATTATGAACAAGACGATTTACATTTGAAGAAAAAGTATGCCTGTCTATATATCCCTTTTGAGAGCAGTCAATGTTGGTGGTAAGAATACTATTAAGATGAGTCTGCTGAAAGAATTATACGAGAGAATTGGTTTTAATTCAGTAATCACCTATATACAAAGTGGCAATGTAGTTTTTCAAACAGATGACTCCAATATTCACCGTATTCAGCAACAAATTAAACAAGGTATTCTAAGGGAATTTGGATTGGATATATCAATGGTAATTCTCACGCTGAAAGAGTTGCAAGAATTTGTTGATGCAAATCCGTTTAAAGATATTGACGATGCTAAGCAATTGTATATTACCTATTTTGAAAAAGCAATTCAAGAGACTTTTTTTGAGGAGATAGAAAGAAAGGCAACTCAAGAGGAAAGAATTAAAATAATGCCCAAAGTAGCTTATCTCTACGTTCCAAATGGTTATGGAAAGACTAAGTTAACTAATTTGTTTATAGAAAAGAAGTTAGGCACATTTTCAA
>JASLGC010000312.1 GCA_030150335.1 Flavobacterium sp. | reverse complement strand
GTATCAGCCATTGCAACTAATGTTTGGTGGAAAAACTTCTTCATCTCATCTACTGGCATATCTTTCGTCCATAAGTCGATACGCAAAGTTTCTTTTACTTTGTGGTCCCAGATAGACAATAACATCGCTTTCGAAGCTGCTTTATCTACACCACCATCTTTTGCAGTCCACAAAATGTTTTCTGGAACGCGATTTTCATCTAACTCTACTCTAATATTTATATCAGAAACGTGATTTTTACTCATTACTTTCTCGGTTTGTATTTTGATTGTTCGAAAATTTCTTTTCCTTGTGTATTAAAAAGTTGTTGCAAAGTTACATTATTATTTTTCATATACGAACGCACAATTTGCCATCCTAACCAAGCACCTACTCTTCCAGGGCTATCTGCATCAATATCTAAATAAAATTTAGAAAAAGGTGCTGGCTCAACAAAACGCGTATTTAACGAAGAATCTGTATCAAACAACATTTTGTTTTCTACGAAATAACGCCACATATATTCTTCATTAGTACTACACCAATCTAACTGCTCTTTGCTATAACCAATCAAATTTTCTTTGCTTAGAGCTGGTAATAACAACTCTTTTGCATATAACATCTTTCCTTGTTGGACGATTGAAGTAACAAATGTTCTATCTGTATTTGGCGCCATTTTTTGCATCACAAAACTCTCTGCTAAATCAGGTAGAATCTGCGTGTTGTCAAACGTTCCTCTCAAATACTCTGGGAAATTCAAATAAAAACGATGTCCATTACCAAGGTAAGTATCCAAAGCTATTAAAGCCAAACTATCCGCATAGATTGCTTTAGCAGAAACATCCACCTCTGAAATAACTGTAATTACTTTTTTCTTAGTTCCCTCTTCTGGGAAATAATATTTAACATGCTTAAAAAAGGATTCTAACTGATTAGGCAAATCTCCTAAATCCTTATATTGCTTTTGAACCTCATCATTCAACTCTCTAAATAGGGTATCGTTCTTTTTCTCAATCCAAAACTCGTCAGACAGTTGAGCTGGGAACAAATAAGGAAACTCCTTCTTTACACTTCCTAATTCCTCTACTTTGGCATTATAGAAAATTTCGTCAAAACGCGCTATCTTCATTTCAATTGGAATAGCAGCAATTTCTTTTTCGAGTTGGCTTTCTTTATTGCCACATCCAACATAAAAAAGGCAGCTTACAATCAAAACTACAAGGGATAATTTACTAAATTTGAAAAAAGTCATCTTGTTCTATTTTTGTAACAAATACAAATATACTAAGATAGTACACAACCTATCACAAATATTCTAAGACATGATAAATAAAAACTTCAACACAGAAGCCGTTACCCAACATATAGTTACCTGGTTAAAACAATACGCAGAAAATGCAAGAGTACAAGGATATGTAATTGGTATTTCAGGGGGTATAGACTCTGCTGTTACCTCAACATTATGTGCAATGACTGGCTTACCGCTACTTTGCGTAGAAATGCCTATACACCAAGACCCTACACAAGTAAGCAGAGCGAAAGAACACATCGCTTTTTTACAAAAAAACTTCACTAATGTACAAGCAACAGAAGCTGACTTGACAAGTACATTTGAAACATTTAAAAGCGCTGTTCCTTCGTCTGACAATGAAGCGATTCTAAACTTAACACTTGCCAATACAAGAGCGAGATTGAGAATGACAACGCTTTATTACTACGCTGGTTTACACAGAAGTTTAGTTGCTGGAACAGGAAATAAAGTAGAAGACTTTGGCGTTGGATTCTTTACAAAATACGGAGATGGCGGAGTTGACGTTAGCCCGATTGCAGATTTAATGAAGTCTGAAGTTAGAGCAATTGGAGAGTTCTTGAAAGTCCCAAGTAGCATTATCGTTGCTAAACCAACAGATGGTTTGTTTGGTGATGAACGTTCTGATGAAGACCAACTGGGTGCAAATTACGACGAATTAGAAGTAGCAATGGTTGCCTATGAAAATGGTGCAAAAGCAGATGACTTTACAGGTAGAGAAAAAGAAGTGTTCGAAATATACAGCCGACTAAACAGAATCAACCAACACAAGATTCAACCTATTCCTGTTTGTGTGATACCACAAGAACTGAAATAAGTTTACGTTTTTTCTCATATTTGTCATTTGTTGACTAAAAATATTACATTTGACAAAAAATAAGGTATGAAAAAGTTTATTTTACTATTTATTGCTATCCTGTCTTTCTCTGCTTGTTCTACAACAGATGATTATGGATGTCAGGAAGTTTTTATAAATACAAAAGAATTACCCTCTTTGGGATATTTTGATCCTCGCGACTTAGTTGTAAAACAATTAGGAAATCACCTTGGATCTATAGTTATTACATCTGAACATGAATTTCAAAGAGAAGTAGACGGTGCAGAATATTATAGAAATAATATAGATTTTTCACGATATGATTTAATCATAGGCCATGAAGAAGTAAGGGGTAGAAATTCAAAAATAATTACAACTTTAATCGAAGAATGTAATTATAAAAGACAATGGGTTCTTGAAGTAGAATACTTTCAAAATGGAACTGGTCCATTTGAGCTTATTACATTTCACAGTATTATTCCAAAAGGAGGCCCATATAATATAGAAGTCCGACCATTTATACGTAACAGATAAAATAAGAAAGCCACTTTATAGTCTAAAGTGGCTTTCTTATTTTATAATATCTCTTAATTATCTATCGTCTTAAACCTTGATGTAACTTGCCCTAATCGCTTAGAAAACATATTCATCAAACTGGTGTAATCCATAATGATTGACAACAACTCCATTGAACGCTTTTCTTCAGCATCTTTCAATTTCATCTTATACTTTTCAATCATTGTGTTTACCAAATACATTCTCAGTGTTAAGATCGTTTCAGTAACATACTGAGAAATACCTTGTGTCTTTTGTTTTACAATTATATTCTGTGACTCCCACTTGTGCAATGTATCTTTTTCATCTTCCATAATGATACTCGTCACTTCACTTGAAAACTGAGGATCTAACGTCTTCAGATAATTCTCTAAGCTCCATTCATTATGGTTGTAATAGTTCATAATATCATTGTAAATCGTTTTGAACAACGGATTAGCTAACTGAACCTCATCTTCTTGTAAACTCAAGAAAATACGCTCATACACCTTCTGTTCTACTTTATTTTCAATCTCAATTACCTCATTATCTTCATTTGCATCAAGCAATAACTCAATAAACACTTCTTGCTCATTGCCATACAACAATAGTATTTCAATAATCTTGCGTTCTAAGTTATACTGTGGGTCTATCTGCTCTTTATCTTTTGGAGAAGAATGAACTACTTCAAGCTTTTTCTTTTCCTCAATAAACTTCTTATTGGCATCTGCCAACTCCTTACGCCCTATTTGAGCTAAAGAATTAAACAATACCTCTTCAGAAATATCCATGATACGCGCACATTCCTGCACGTAAATTTCCTTTTGAATTTGGTCTGGTATCTTAGAAATACTCACCACCATATCCCTAATTAAATCAGCTTTTTTGATCGGGTCATTCTTTGCCTCATCCATCAGCAAACTCGCTTTGAAACGGATAAAGTCTTTCGCATTCCCTTCAAAATACTTCTCTAACTGTTCTTGGGTGTGCTTTCTTGCAAAACTATCTGGGTCTTCCCCTTCTGGCAATGAACAAACGCGAACGTTCATCCCAGCCTCTAAGATTAGGTCTACTCCACGCAATGAAGCACGTACTCCAGCAGCATCACCATCAAATAACATCGTAATATTCTTCGTCAAACGACTAACTAAACGAATCTGATCTGGCGTTAATGCAGTACCTGAAGAAGCAACAACATTCTTAATACCCGCTTGGTGCATTTGGATAACATCTGTGTACCCTTCAACCAAATAACAGTTATCTTTCTTTGCTATTTCTTGTTTTGCATGATAAATACCATACAACACTTTACTCTTGTGGTAAATATCACTCTCTGGTGAGTTTAAATACTTAGCAGCCTTTTTATCATTGGTCAAAATACGCCCTCCAAATCCTAAAACACGGCCAGACATACTTTGAATCGGAAACATCACACGACCTTTGAATCGGTCAAACTTTTTATCTTCTTTTACAATGGTAAGCCCTGTCTTATCAAGATATTCCAATGAATACCCTTTTTGCAACGCATCATCTGTAAACGCAGTCCACTTATCTGGAGAATATCCTAAGCCAAATTCCTTAATCGTTTCTGGCGTGAACCCACGTTCTTTAAAATAACTCATCCCGATCGCTTTTCCCTCCTCAGTCTCATACATCGTATCGTGAAAATACTTCTTGGCATACTCAGACACCACGAACATACTTTCCTTTTCGTTCATCTGCTCCTTCTCCTCGTTCGTCTGCTCCGTTTCTTCAATCTCGATACCGTACTTTTTCGCCAAATAGCGAATAGCCTCTGGATAAGAAAAGTGCTCGTGTTCCATCAGGAAACTAATCACATTTCCTCCCTTTCCAGAACTAAAGTCTTTCCAAATTTGTTTTACAGGCGACACCATAAACGACGGAGTCTTCTCGTTTACAAAAGGGCTCAGACCTTTGAAATTACTACCCGACTTTTTCAGGTTAACGTAATCTCCGATCACCTCTTCTACACGAGCAGCGTCAAAAACGGCATCAATAGTACTTTTAGAAATCATTTACTTTAATTTTGGATAGGACAAAGATAAAAAAAGAAGTTGCTTAAACCATTTTAGTTCAAGCAACTTCTCTATACATATAGTTAAGTAGTAACCTACTTCTTTCTTTCAATAACGTAGTTAACCATGGTAGTTAACGCCTCCTTATAAGGAGAATCAGGAAAATCATTTAAGATTGTCAATGCTTCATGTTGATATTCAACCATCTTTTTAGTAGCGTATTCTAATCCACCTTTAGACTTCACATACGCAATAACTTCCTTCACACGGCGCTTGTCTTCATTGTAATTCTTCACAGAATTAATCAACCACTTGCGGTCTTTCGGTTCAGAAACATTTAAAGCATATATCAACGGCAATGTCATCTTTTGTTCCTTGATATCAATTCCTGTTGGCTTGCCAATAGGTCCATCAGAATAATCAAACAAGTCGTCTTTAATTTGAAATGCCATACCTATTAACTCCCCAAACTTACGCATACGCTCTATAAGCTCAGCATTGTCAGGTTGCACAGCAGCAGCTCCAAGAGAACAGCATGCTGCAATCAGCGTAGCTGTCTTTTGACGAATAATCTCGTAATAAACATCCTCTGTAATATCAAGGCGTCTTGCCTTTTCAATTTGTAGTAACTCCCCCTCACTCATCTCTCGTACAGCAACCGAAATGATGCGTAATAAGTCAAAATCACCATTGTCAATAGACAACAACAATCCTTTAGACAAAAGGTAATCCCCTACTAAAACGGCAATCTTATTTTTCCACAGAGCACTAAGAGAGAAAAAGCCTCTTCGCTTATTACTATCATCCACCACATCGTCGTGGACAAGAGTAGCTGTGTGGATAAGTTCAATAACAGAAGCCCCGCGATAAGCGCGTTCATTAACTTGTCCTTCTCCTGTCATTTTAGCCACTAAGAAAACAAACATTGGACGCATTTGTTTTCCTTTTCTATTTACAATGTAGTAAGTAATTCTATTCAGCAGGGCCACATTCGTAGCCATTGAATTGCGGAACTTCTTTTCAAAGAGATCCATTTCCTGCTGTATCGGCTGTTTTATTTGCTGTACTATGTTCATTGTAACCAAAAATACGACTTTTTTATATCTATAACTCGTTTACTCCAAATAGATTTTACAATCTCAAATATCTAAAAAACAAGTGTTTCAAACAAAACATTAATTCGATTGATAAAAAACGGCATTTTAGGAGCAAACTCTACTACTTATATCAAAAACCAATTAAGACTTATTCGCTAATTGACCACAAGCAGCATCAATATCTTTTCCTCTACTTCTTCTTACCACTACAGTAATATCATTTGCTTCAAGCGCTTTGATATAATTCATTGTAGCTTTCTCATCTGCTTGCTGGAACTCCCCATCATCAATAGGATTATACTCAATCAAGTTTACTTTACAAGGAACGTATTTACAGAACTTCACCAATGCGTCAATTGACTTCTTATCATCGTTAATATCCTTCCAAATTACGTATTCATAAGTAACTCTACTTTTAGTTTTAAGATACCAATATTGCAAAGCCTCACGCAAATCAGTTAAAGGGAAACTCTTAGAGAAAGGCATAATGCGGTTTCTAATTTCCTCAATAGCCGAGTGCAATGACACTGCTAATTTAAACTTAACACCGTCGTCAGCTAATTTCGTAATCATCTTTGGAATACCTGAAGTAGATACTGTAATACGCTTTGCAGACATACCTAAGCCTTCTTCAGAAGTGATTTTATCAATTGCCTTTTGTACATTATTGTAATTCATTAATGGCTCACCCATTCCCATGAATACAATGTTAGACAATGGAATATTGTGGTGTTCACGGCTTTGACGGTCGATTGTCAATACTTGATCGTAAATCTCATCTGGGTTTAAGTTACGCATACGCTTTAAACGCGCAGTCGCACAGAACTCACAGTCTAAACTACAACCAACTTGAGAAGATACACAAGCAGTAGTTCTTGTTTTTGTAGGAATTAAAACAGATTCAACAATAAGCCCATCATGAAGTTTTACAGCATTTTTGATAGTCCCATCAGAACTACATTGCATATTATCCACTTTGATGTGGTTAATCACAAAATTGTTCTCCAACATCTCACGAGTAGTCTTAGATAAGTTACTCATATCTTCAAAAGTATGAGCCCCCTTATTCCACAACCATTCATATACCTGATTACCTCTAAATGCTTTATCACCTTGAGAAACAAAAAAATCTCTCAATTCTTCTTTTGATAAGCTTCTAATATCTTTTTTATCCGTTTGCATGCTGCAAAGTTAATTCATTTCTGATAAATTCTAAATAATTTTAATACACTCATTTTCAAGAGAGAAAGTTATAATTGTGCCAATCTATACACCAATAAAATTAAAGATATGTCGAAGGGTATTTTCATTTGGTCAATTACTGACATTATTCTATCCTATTTCAAGAAGACTAAAATCTTTTATACCGTCAAACTACTCTCCTGTAAATACAACTATCTATTAAATGCTAAGGGACATTATTTTAATAAATAACATCCCTTAATCAACTATAAAAAACTAATACTCAATTCCTTTAATTTTTACAAGCCACCTAACTTAAAGCGATAGCTTCAAACAGAAGTACTGCTCTATTTCACTCTAAATTCATTAATAAGAAAAAGTAGCTGATAAAGAATAGTATCTTCCATTTCCTCTTGCATATTCCGCATCACGTGCTACTAACATAGACGAACTTGTATAATATGATTTATTGAATAAATTTTCAACCCCTAATACAAAGTTTACTTTTGATAGTTTTAAAGAAGCACTTAAATTGAATAAATCAATCGGGCGAACATTTCCTTCTCCTTCTGTGTACACTAATTTTCCCTTCGCATCTGCTTTAGGTTCAAATCTATTTCTTGTACTTGTATGGGTATAATATAAACTCACATTTAAATTTTCAAGAGGTTTTACTGTTGTATATAAACTCATTTTAGGAGCAGCAATACTCAATCCACTCATATACTTATCATATTTACCAGTGTCTTCAGATTTTAGCTTTCCTTCAAAATTAGAATAACTACCACCTAAATTGATATAATCAGTCAGTTTTCCATCTACTACAATCTCAAAACCTTTGATGCGCTGTGGACTACGAACCACTTTCCAAAAGCCCCCTTCTCCTGCTTCTAAGTCACTTCCTAACTTAGATGCTGTCCAAAAATAACTTGCGCGAACATTCCAATTGTTTGCTATTCTACTATTAACACCTACTTCATAATTATTAGTAGATACAGGGTCTGTCTCTATTTTTGATACCACATCACTTTCCGCATCTCTCAATACTCTACCTAAGTCATAAATAGAAAACCCTTGAGAAAAAGATACAAAAGGACTAAACTCATGCACTAAATTATAAGCTAATGATGCATTGAAAGAAGTCTTGTCATAGTTTAAATTACCCCCTTTAACATTTACATAAGGGTCATTCTTACGCAAAGGAATAGTTTGATAATCTGGTATATCCACAGAAATATTATCATAGCGAATCCCCAACTTCAAAACAAACTGCTCATATAAACTTGTATGTGTTTGTAAATACGCTGCAGAATTAAACGCCTTCAATTCAGGCACCCAAAAACGCCCATCTACCAACGGTTGGCTTGTTTTATCAAAAAGGAAATCTCCCCCATATAAAAACGTTGTACGAATATCATCTGTGAAATTATATTTTGACAAGAAGCTAACACGTGCCCCAAGTTTTTCAGCTTTGATAGTCGCCTGTCCACCTGTTTCTTGCCAACGTGGTTTCTTAGGATTATTCTCACGATAATCAAAAAGTGTATATAAACGCTGTCCAAAAACAGATACTTCTAAATCAGTATTAGCATAAATATCTTTCGTTGTTAACTTTAAATAGCCATTGTGGTTGTATTTCGTTCCTTCGTTTTCTGCAGCAGGATTTTTCTTGCCCAACACCCCAATAGATGGCGATTCCAAATACTTCCCACCTTGAGGAATAAGCTCTGTATCTTGTCTACTTTGATAAAAATTGTACATCCCCTCAATTCGAGTTCTGTCTGAAATATCATATCCTACCTTGGTTAATAAGTTCAAAGTATTCACATCTCCTAATCCATATCTCGGTGAAATAACCTCTCCTTCTCCATCAATCGCACGTCCTGTTTTCACCAAACCACCATTCACTAAATAGTCAAGCTTTTTATACTTTCCGTAAAACTGCTGATTTACTTTATACCCTCTACCTTTATCTTCGCTAAATGGTTTTGAATCTGTTACCCCCACAGTTGTTTGCCCATTGAATACTTTATCCGTTTTTGACTTCTTAGTGATGAAGTTCACAATTCCACCTACAGCCCCTGAGCCATATAAAGAACTCGCTCCTTCAATTACCTCAATACGTTCAATCGCATACGGGCTGATACTGCGGATATCTCTATCTGTATTTCGCAATGGTGTAGACTGAGGAATACCATCAATTAACACCAACATCTGACGCCCTCTGATACTTTGAGAACGATTACTTGTTGTATTTGAGCCCAAACCGATAGAAGGAACTGCCAACCCAAGAATATTAGACATATCAGGATTAATCTGCGCTAAAGATTCAATGGTTTTTTTATCAATAATAACAACAGAACTTGCAGATTGATTTTTAACTTCAGGCAAACGAGTAGTTACCATAACTATCTCATCTAAGTTATTAATGCTATCGTTAATCACTTTATTGTTTTCTTGAGCCAAAGCACTCACAGAACCTATAAGCAGACTTGAAATGGATATAAAGATATTTTTCATTTAAATATTTAATTTAAAATTAATCGTATTGTAAAATTACAAAACACTATTATTTAGATTAATTAAAAATTGTATTTAACTATTTTTTTCCGATATATTCAAAAATAATTGGATAATAATATTATATCTCTTTTTGTATACTAATTATCATCGCACAGAAACGATTTCAAAACATTAATTTGGCGAATTAGGGAGGTAATTTTATTTATAATCAATTCCAAATCAATAGTATATAACATATCAATCTACCAATTGTGATAACAGTACTTTTTTCTATTTAAAAAAAGACCATAAAAAAAGCTGGCATTTCTGCCAGCTCTTAAATCTCAAATATAAATCAAAACTATGTAATTCGTTTTCTAAATGTCTAAAATACTCATGTACCCCTTAAGCAAGTAATCTCTACAAATTTCCCTTCTCTTGCCTTGCTTTCACGTCTCATTTTCACATAATAAAATTACGAAATAATAAAAAGATAGAATTCAAATTCACGAATATTAACATGAGTTTTACAATTTCCTTATAACTATCAAAATCAATAATTTACAAACAAATACGTCTTAGAATGTCACCTACTATTTTCACACAAAAAAAAGAGCCAACTACAGTAGTTGGCTCTTTTGCTTATTGAATTGTTAGTTTATTCTTATAAGTTTTGGAAGAAGTCATTTCCTTTGTCATCAGTGATGATGAACGCAGGGAAATCTTTCACTTTAATCTTACGTACAGCTTCCATTCCTAATTCTGGGAAGTCA
>JASLGC010000251.1 GCA_030150335.1 Flavobacterium sp. | reverse complement strand
TTTGATCCTATCTTTATATTGAATGTAGCATCTGCTGCTGAAGTCGTTGGAAAATTAAAATATTGTGATAGATGGCCACCTACTCCTAAAGTTAATAGAGTACCTGATTTTAAAACAGAATAAGTCGTTGCATCATTATCAATTGCATTTCCATACTTTTGCCCATCAACCAAATCAAATAATCCTTGTAATAAATTAATTTTTAAGCCTACAGACTCAGTGTTTGTACTCATCGGTTTACCACAACTACTTGTACCTGAATAAACAAATGTTCCATAAACATTCATCTGCAAACCTCCACCTAATTCAATACCTAAGGCAGGAGATCCACTTCTTAATCTTACTGTTACTGCGTCATATTCTGTTGAAGAAGTTATTGCTAAATATAAATTACCATCTTTATCTGTAGAGAGTGCTCTTGAAACAACTGCTGTACTTTTCTTAGAATCAGTACCTAAAACATTACTTCCTTTTAAAGAAGCTTCAGTTATAATATAATTACTTTCAAATAACCCTGTTAATCCTCCTAACAACTTAATTAGATCAACATTTAACCCCATATTTTCAGGAACATCAATCTTAACATAGCTCGTCGTCTGAGCTTCTAAAGTATTCGGAAACGTTAAAGTAATCCAAGCTTCACCAGTAGCTCCAGTTCCTAATACAGCAGCACTTTGAGAAGTTAAAAGTGCAGCAGTAGTTAAGTTTTTATCTATTGCGTTAGCAGGGTTAGATACTTTTGCAACCTTACTACTTTCTTTATCTTTATACTCAAAAGATCCTATTAAAAATTTACCTGCTTCTCTTACACCATTTTCTTGTTTCGTTGCATAAACCTTCTCCTGTCCATACCCATAGCATAGTGGTACGAGCAGGACTAAAAATATTATTAACCTCTTCCAAAGAAGAAAAGTAGTTTTGTTTTTCATTTGTTGTTTGTTAATGTGTTTGAGTGTTTGAGTTTTGTGCATTAAGGCTATGCATACACCAAAAAAGTTGCCGCATCCCCCCTTCCCTAACTAATCAAATCTGAGATGCACATCACATTCAAGTCTTGTGCTTTGCTCTATGCTAATAGATAATTGTGAATTGTGGTGTTCTATCAGCTATAATTTTAAAGGAAGCTACCCATAGTTTTCAATGAGCCATTCCCTCTAAAACACTATCTCATTTAAATTGATTACTTAGACCAATATGTGTAGTCTTAAAGAAGTACTTAAAAAATCTACACGGCTTTTTTAAGTTTTTGTTTTAATTCTGTTTTGTTCTTCCATACAAACTTTTAGGTGAATAAATAATACTTTTCAAAATCGCCTACACACATTTTAAAACATGAGAGACTATCCAATTAATAATACAAATACTGGCAATTGAGTAAGAAACACTTTTCGTAAAATAAATTCTATAAAAAAGCATCCAAAAAACGGATGCCATCAACAGAACATTTATAAAAACTACAACTTCTCAATAGCCCATTATTGACTCCAAAAGAAATCAATAACACATTTCCATACAGATGATGAACCACGCTGCATTAGAAAATTACTGTTCGTTAGTAAGAAATCTATAGTAAAATAAAGGGGAAGAATATTGTAAAATCTCTAAAAGCACTTTCCTTAACAAAGCAATTGGCATTGTCCTTATTAAGGAAATTCTATGATTTTAAATTGTCCCCACAAATTAAAAATAACACTGGCTTTTAAAGATAATTGTATAGAATAGTACTTCCCTTTTCTACCTTGTAAATTACTTCTACAAAAGTATAGTGAAGCAAAAACAGAGTACCTATACCTTCGGATAGTTTTACTCATAAATAGGGGACTAATACCTTTTTTGAAACCACCTAAATTATTGGTATAATTAGGACATAAATTTGTCTAATAAATACATAAACAACTAATAATCAGTATTTATTTTTTTTAACACAGGACTGGTACCCCCCTAAAAAGACATTAGCTGTCAACTCTGCGAAAAACACCAAAAGTTCTACATACGTCCCAATTTATTGTATCTAAAGTTTCAAAATGATACAAACTAAAAAAGCAAAAAGAATTAGAAAAGAGAAGAAAAAACAGGTAATTACACAAGATAAAAGCAGTGTCTAATTAACAAAAAAGAAACAACACCCATTTGCTTTAATTCTCATGACGAATAGCTAATTTAACATCCTAAACACACTTCATAAAAAGCACATTCCCCTCTCCTTTATTCATAAAATGAGAATTGAAAAGTACTGGAAGTAGTTCCCCTCAGCTCAGAATAATAAAAAAAACATTTTTAATAAAAAATACACCTTTTTCAATAAAAACAATACCATCAACAAATATGTTAATTTACAAGAAGAAAAAAACACATTTAGCTTAATAAAACAGTCAATAATTTAATAAATAGTTCATTACAATACTTATCAACAAAATATTAGGGATAACTTTTACAAAATCATAGTGTTTTTTAGTGGAAATAGGTATATATTGCGAATACAAAACAAATCACCACACACCATGACAAAAACGACACAAACAACTAACAATAAGCGATTTACTTCAAAAAATTGTGTTTTTAACTTAAATAAACATACCGTTAACACCATTTAAAAAGTGCTTTTAATAGAATTTCTTAATACACACAAAGAGAAAATCTATTCTACTTATTACAAAAAGAACTTTATAAATGATTCAAAAAGTAAACAACACCAAAGTCTTTTTTAGCATTATTACAATCATTTACTCGCTTTAAAAAGTCCATGCGTTTACTTTTAAATGTTAACAGATTTTCGTAACTTCAATACAGCACAAAAGCTTCTAATGGCAATGGCTATGTACCATTACAAGCATTTGATGTGATGAATGTTGTAGTTATTACTTGTTAAAAAATTAAATTTTAAATGGGGTCGAAAAAAAAATTATACCTTTTCCTTGCATTGGTATGTTCCATTGCGTTATTAATTGTTGCAATACCTTTTTACCAGTTTTGCAATAAAGTTATTGATATATCTTCTGGCGTTTTATCAACCATTACCCATGACTTATGCGGTAGTGATTGTAGCATTAAAATATTCGCATTTACAGGTTTAAAGAGTTTTATTTCTTTGAAAGATATTTACCTCTCCAATTCCATATTGCCAACAGCAGTTCCGCTTTATAACGGCAGCTTTTCAGCTTTGCCTATCTTTGCGATGAACTACTTTATATCAGGTCTTTTCTACGGAATGGCAATGCTTAGCTTGCTATCTACCTTAGTAATCTATAAAATATTTAAAGAAAAGAAATGGCGTATTTACTTTTTAATTCAGATTCTCATCGTTTCTTATTTCATATTAGGTGATATACAATCCTTTACAACAATATCCCCTTCTCTTATTGACAATTATATACAAGTTGGAATTATTGTAGCCATTCTTATGCTAACCTCTCTATTGTTGTCAACGTATTTTCCCTTTAAGACAAAGAAACTCTTTTTCAAATATGAGCTAAAGATATTTACTGCTATTTCACTTATTGGTATAGCATTCTATTTCTCCAATTTCTTCGCCAATCCAATACAATCTCCTATCTTAAACATATCTATTGTTTTAATATTTGGACTAACACAATACTTTACTTATAAACTAAGTAAGACTGGTAAATACTTTCTTTACCCTATATTAATTGTATTGCTGATTAAGTTTTACACCATTTGCTTTACAAAGCCTATGCTGTTTGCGAATATCGAAGAATTTACAAGCTCTATTTGTGCTTTGAAAGTAGCTGCTATAGCTATTATTTTGTTTAGCATTATCAATAATTATGTTTTAATCAAGAAGTTCCAAAAAAGAAATATAGAAAACCAAGTAGTGATATCGCAATACGTAGCGCTGATAAAAAACTACCACGAATTACTATTAGAGGAGAAAAAAGCAAACTCTCTCAAACAATCTGAAACCATTTCCCTTAAAGACCATCAAGAAAACTTGTGCGATTACCTAAAGGCTAATTACAAGCTTACGGAAAGAGAACTAAATGTGCTTTACCTTATATGGGATGGATTGAGCAATAAAGAGATTGCCAGCGAACTAAATATTTCGTTAAGCACAACAAAATATCACATCGGTAATATCTACCTAAAATTAAACGTAAACTCAAGACCTCAAGTCTTTGCGCTTAAAGACTGGTAATTTTTATATTCACAAACAAAAAAGGCTAACAATCAATTCAATTGTTAGCCTTTTTTGTTATGTAATCTATTCTACCGAATTAATATCCCTCAAATGTAAATCGCTTAAAGAAAGGACGCACCTCCTCAAAGAAATCCTCATCTAAAGCTACTTTTAGCAAAAACTCCGTAAAGTCTGGTTCAAAATCATAGCGATTAAACTTCGTAATAGACAGCAAACCATTCAATGCATCTCCATAGAAAGCCTGTTGTGCCTTTGTACCTGTTAAATATAGTTGCTGAGCCAGAATATAGTCATATCGCTTATTCGACTTCTTAACGCCTTTAAATAGCTTTGTCAAATGGTCTTTCACCATTTCTTCCCAAACCTTTTCATCTTGAATGATATTGATAGACAAAGCGTGCTTCTCAATGTACTTATCTACATAAATCCCAATACGCTTACTATAGTGAATTATGCGCTTGTCAAATGCGTAAATCGTATCTAAAAAACCGGTAAATATCTCATTAGCTACAGGCTTACTAATATTTGTAACTACAAATTGATTAATAGGCTCTAAGGCAATAGTCAGCAAATCAAGAATCTTCTTAATCTTCGCCGCTTCTAACGTTTTGCGCTTACCTGCAACTGAAAAAATAGCTTGTTCTGTAATCTCAATCACCTGCGCTTTAGTATATACAACTTCCTTAGCACTAAAAGTCAACAAAAACTGTTGTTCCAATGGTTTATTCTTCTTGAACACCTCACTTAGCCAACTTGTTAAAACATCCTTATCCATAGTCAGCATCAACTCCTCACTTTCAGAAAGCTTTTTCTTACGCCCCCCTACTTTCACTTTGCTGGAAGTCCCCTCATCACTCTTTGAAGTACTCAAAGCAATCAAAACAGCAATCTTATGTAAGCAGTTGCCTGATGTTTCACCACAATCGCAATTCATCTCTTTTACCTCATCTCCTTGCACTGTGATACTAACATCGTGACTGTGCTCTCCCTCATCTACAAATGCAATAAATTGCCCTTTCTCCTCCTCTTCCAACTCTCTTACTGGAAACTTGGTCGCTTTGGAAATGTCTTTCTTCAGGGTCTTTTTTAATATAGCTTGAATCTTCATAGGTGATGTGATAAATTACTAAAGCAAAGCTACGGTGTATTAAGCAAATTAAAAAACGTTTCATTTCATTGCGCTGGAAAGGCGTTGCGTTTCACTGTACTTAGAAATATCACGCTCCCTGCCTAAACATCTTTCCTGTGAAATACCTTCTAAAAAAAACGGCATAAATAATGTGGTTATTTATTGCAAAACATTGCATTAGGAATGCTATTCTGAAATATATACTCAAGTTACCCTATGTCACAAATTTGGTTTCATCATATAAATAGTACATGACAATCTTCTTTCGTAAATTTATGATATCCACAAACTCTTGATAGGATTCATTCCATGTAGAAAAAGTAAATTAGGGAAACGTTGTACTGTAGTATCAAGACATTACATTGCACAGGAGAGTATCGCGCTCCTTACTAAAATATAATTACAATGAGCAAATACAATAAAGGTTTAAGTTTTTTAGGAATCCTTGGCTATTTATACATCATTATAAGTCAAATTATGACATTGTACTTTTGGTGGCAATGGGCACAAGACCATAGTTTCGTAAGCACCATCTTTCTTGGACCTATTGTTTCTGAATTCAAAGGGCTTTTATGGATATTCTTTATTTGGTAAACTCCTTAAATATATAAACACAATGGAATCAATCTTTTTACATTTCGTTTCAATACACTAAGAAGTATCGTGCTTCCCAACGAAAAGAGCGAAGTGAATGAAGCACCTTCTTTACGAAGCATCGCTTCGACAAACTTCCGACTATTCTTCGAATACACTGCGGATAAATGGCTTTTCTTCGAAGGATAGACGCTTTGTTATTGGTCCATTATCTAAACAACCTAAAACAGAATAATGATTAACCATTGACATATAGGTAACTACGAACACCTATTCAAAATTCCAATATTTGAAAATATTCACTTTCAATTCCAAAATACCAAAATTTAAAAAAACAACCGTTTGCTAATTCTAATTTCTTAAATAGAAATACCATCATAAAAAAAAGCCCTTCAACTTACGCTGAAAGGCTTTGGCTATTTTAAAACTATTTATCGGACTATCCGTCAATGCTTACGCTTTCTTCAAACTGTCCGTTTTCCATCTCAATTGTAAGGAAATGTCCTCCAAATAATTCTCCTCCTTCATACATAAACTCAACAGCTGTATCTCCAGTGAAGTACAGTGAAATTAGGTTAAGCCCCTTGATAAAGTCATCTTCTGATACAGAGCCATCTTCACAGTATGCATCATAAAGCTCATCTACTATAAGCCTTTTCCCTCTATTGTCAAGTGATACTAAATCGCTAACTACTGTATTTACATCCACCAACAATCCCTCTAAATTATCATCCATATTGTGAATGGCAATAGTGATTTCCTCTTCCCCATGGGCTAAGTCCATTTGCAATACTTCTTGGTCGTAATCTGCTACTTCAAAATCTTTTGCTGTAATTATCATCTTGTCTTATTTTATTATTTTACTTTATCTAATGCTTTTTTGACAATTTCTATCAAATCATCACAGGTCATAAAACGTTGAAGAAACGTTTTTAAGTTGCCTTCATTGATTATCTCGTGAAAATATCCTTCATGGTCTGTTCCAAACACAGTTGGGTTTTCTGGATTGGGGTCACTTAAACTTATGTAATAATGGTCTGGAAATCCATAACTGAATAGCAATTGTACAAAGTCTTGTTCTTCTACACCAGTTACCTTAACTACTTCTGATAAATCCATGATTTCCTTGTCTATAAACTCTTCATAGCACTCCTTATAATCTGCTGTACCTTCTTGAAATGGCGTAAACAAATTGGCTGTCCAAAACATCTGTCCATGTGCTGCTTCTGTTTCATAAAAGAAGTACTTTGTGATTTTCTCATATAGAGTTGCTCTGTCGTTCTCAACCAAGTCTTGATGTTCCTCAATAAATTTATTCAACCCATAAATAGGTTCAATATCTTCTGCCTCTGCCCAAGGCATATCTCCTGGTTTTTCATATAGCAAAGCCTTAAATCGAATAGAAAGTAGGTCATCTTTTAAAGACTCGCCTTTTACTTGAGCAACGTTACCTCCTAACTGTTGTATTCTCTCTATTATTTCAGTTTCTATCATGTGCCCTGTTTTTAATTTTACAACTGCTTAAACGCTTATTTTGCTTTTAATATAATAGTACTGCAATATACTTCAGTATTGTATTGAGTTTGCATTTGTTCCTTATATTTTACAAAATAAATAACAGATATTTATATTTTTTATCTAAATAACACAATAATAGTTGATAATACAAGAATTAATAAAAACTTATCTATTAAATAACAACAAATTGATTTTAATCCCAAAATGGCGTAACTTAATACTTACTTTTAAAACTTATTTTTCTATGGAAAAGACAATCAAAATAATATTGGGTATTCTACTGCTATTGTGCTTACTACCGATGCCGTATGGCTTTTTTGAATTAGTCCGTTTTGTAGCCTTTGTAGGGTTTGGATACTTGGCATTTATGGCGAATAAAAGAAATAGCCAGAATGAAATGATACTCTTTGGTGCGTTAGCCTTGTTATTTCAACCTTTCTTTAAGATTGCACTGGGCAGAACGCTGTGGAATATTGTAGATGTGGTAGTGGGGATTGGACTGCTTATCACAAGTATGAAAAACAGAATAGGCAAAAAATAACCTTGTTATAAATATAAAAATCCTTTTAGATAAAGCTCTAAAAGGATTTTTATATTCTATTCTATATGGACTATAGTTTTGTACCGATTAATCGGATAACAGCAGCTTCTCCAATGTGAAACTTGCCTTCTTGTAGCTGAACATCTTGTTCATATGAACTGTGATATAATATTTCTTCATTTTCTTAATTTACTTTAAGATTCCATTTAATATTATTTTCAAAACCAACAGACTTCAATATAAAATAAAAAGCAAAATTTAAATAAATTAACAAGGAAAAAACAAATAAAAACAAATAAAAACAAAACAAAACATTAATTTAACATAAATAAAAATATTTTAATATATTTGTAGAAAATAAAATGGAAAAAAATGGAAAAAAGAATTTTACTCTCAATAGCATCAATGCTTTTCTTTTATAATGCAAATGCCCAAACTGTCATCGGAGGAGGAAACCTAAACGAAAAAGGAGCTATTTTAGACATTAAAGAATTCGAAGCTAATGAAGCTAATAAAAATACAACTGCTAATAAAGGATTACTCTTACCCAGAGTGTTATTGACAGATGTTAAAAATTTAAGTCCAACTGTCGATAATGCAACTGAAGCTGATAAAACTTCTCATATTGGATTAACTATCTACCATGTTGGAGGCAATGACATTGAAGAAGGTTTTAAGATTTGGAATGGAAATGAATGGTCTGAAGCTCAAGTAAATAAAGAAATAAAATGGTTCTACATGCCTCCTTTTCCTATCCCTTTATTTGAAGCTACTGAACAAGAGATCAATCTTTATGAAAAATACATAGAGCAAATGAATCCATTGGTAGATACTGGGATTAAAACATACGAAAAAGAAGAAATAACATTTCACATTACAGGATATGATCCACAATCTTTT
>JASLGC010000076.1 GCA_030150335.1 Flavobacterium sp. | reverse complement strand
CCACGTCCTCCATCTCCACCATCAGGACCACCTTTTTCAATAAATTTTTCACGGTGTAAGTGTGTAGAACCTCTACCTCCTTTACCGGAAGCTACATATATTTTAACGTAATCGACAAAATTCCCTTCAGTCATTTCCTTTAGTTTTTCACCATCCTATCGCACTATACCATAGGAATTGGGCGGCAAATGTAATATTTTTTAATGAATATTAAACAGTATACACTATATTAATGTATCAATAACTTTGCTTAATCTCTCTGTAACCTCTTCAACAGTACCTATTCCATCAACAGCTGTGTACTGTGATTTATCTTCGTAATAGTTAACCAATGGAGCAGTTTTTTCGTTGTATTCAGTGTAACGATTACGAATTTTATTCTCGTCTTGGTCATCACTTCTACCACTTGTTTTACCTCTTTCTAAAATTCTTGAAACAAGAATTTCATCATCAGCATCAATTCCGATTGTTCCTACAAACTTAATGTTCTTCTCTTTTAATAATTCTTCAAGAGCCTCAGCTTGCTTAATTGTACGAGGAAATCCGTCAAATAAGAAACCTGCTTTATCCATATTATTAGATACTTCATTCGCAAGCATATTAATTGTAATTTCATCAGGTACCAATCCTCCTTGATCAATAAAAACCTTTGCTTGTTTTCCTAATTCAGTATCATTTTTTAAGTTGAAACGAAATACATCTCCTGTTGAAATATGAGTAAGATTGTATTTTTCTTTAAGAAATTGAGCTTGAGTACCTTTACCAGCACCCGGTTTTCCAAATAAAACTATTGCAATCATTATATATGTTTTATACTGTTAGTGTATTTATTATTGTTCTTTGATTTGATATATTTCAGGTAAGTTACGACCATGTTTGTCATAGTCCATTCCGTACCCTACTATAAACTTATTCTCGATTTCAAACGCTACATAATCTAACGGGATATCTTTTGTATACGCTTCAGGCTTCAAACACAAAGTACAGATTTTGATATCTTTTGGTCTTTGTTGTTCAAATAGTTTTTTCAATGCTACTAATGTATTTCCTGTATCAACGATATCTTCAATGATTACAACTCTACGATCTGTAACATCAATATCTAATCCTAATAATTGATTTACTTGATTAGATGATTGTGTTCCGATATAAGAAGCCATTTTCACAAAACTCATTTCACATGGTGCTGTATAATGTTTTACTAAATCAGAAATCACCATAAATGATCCATTTAATACGCCAATAAAAACAGGAACTTCCCCATTCATATCTTGTACCATTTGTTGTGCAATCTCTTTTAATCTATTGTCAATACGTTCCCTTGAAATAAACGGAACAAAAACCTTATCTAAAACTTGTATTTCCATTGTGTTGTGTTATACGTAATTTGCAAATATACAAAAAGAATGCACGTTTATTAGTTTCTCCGCAAAGGAATTACCCTATAATACGAAAAAACACCTACTCTTGCCCAGTAAATTATAGAGTATGTTTTTAAAGGTAATAATTAATACTTAAAGATAAAAGTTAAAATAATTTTCCGAAGAATAAAACAAATATAAAACTCTACAGAAAGCCTAAAACAAAAAACGTAGCGCTATAAAACGCTACGTTAAAACAAACTAATTCAATCTAACTCTAAAACCAAAGTTATAGTTCTATTGTTGAGATTACTTTTAAATATTATTTATGCATTCACTATTTACACTATGATAAATTTCAAATCTCAGAAACAAATATAAGTTAATTTTTTTAACTAAAAAATAAATAGTTAGCAAAAGTTTAGTTTTTACAAATAAATAATAATCACTATATAAATCCATAAATTACAAAATAAACAACTTCGAAACAGATATGATTAATTATAATTAAAATATAACATATTCCAAATCTTGTAAATCAAAAGAATACAACGTACTATCCAATTGAATATTAATAAGTAAATCCAAAATCACCTTACGAAATTCTATTTAATTCTTTTTTAAATTATCTTTGTCAGTATAACTATACAACAACACAATGAATTATTTTTCAACTGATTTCCGTTTGGGAATTTTAGGAGGAGGCCAACTTGGCAAAATGCTCCTTTATGATACTCGAAAATTTGACATTGCAACTAATGTCTTAGATCCAAGTATTGATGCACCCGCACAATTTGGTGCTCACAAGTTCTTTCAAGGAGATCTAATGGATTTCGAAACTGTTTACCGCTTCGGAAAAACAGTAAACACTTTAACAATAGAAATTGAGAACGTAAACCTTGATGCTTTAGAGCAACTTGAAAAGGAAGGTTTAAATGTATTCCCTTCTCCTTCTACGCTTCGTCTAATCCAACATAAAGGAAAACAGAAAGATTTCTATTCTCAAAACAACATCCCTACTGCTCCTTATAAGAGATTTGACAACATCCAAGCATTAAAGGATGCAGTAAACAACAATGAAGCAACAATTCCATTTGTATGGAAGGCTGCACAATTTGGTTACGATGGCAATGGTGTGAAAGTAGTGCGTTCTGTAGCAGACTTAGACAAATTACCTAACGTAGAATGTATCGCTGAAAAGATGATTCCTTTTAAAAATGAATTAGCTGTAATCGTTGCAAGGTCAGTATCAGGAGAGATTAAAACATACCCTGTTGTCGAGATGGAATTTCATCCAGAAGCCAATCAGGTAGAATATGTAATTTGCCCTGCAAGAATCCCATCTACAGTTTCTGACAAAGCTCGTGAAGTAGCATTAAAAGTATCAGAAAAGTTCAATCACGTAGGTTTACTTGCTGTTGAAATGTTTCAAACGGAAG
>JASLGC010000069.1 GCA_030150335.1 Flavobacterium sp. | reverse complement strand
GGAACTACATTTAAAATAACATTGCCTCATGCATAAGATACTTTTAGTAGAAGATGATTTAGATTATGGAACTGTAATAAAGCAGTATTTAGAGATTTGTGGTTTCTCAATCTTATGGTTAACTACCCCTACAGATGTTTTTAAAATATTAGAACAAGATAAATATAGCCTGGCTATCTTAGATATTATGTTGCCTATACAAGATGGTTTTAACTTGTCAAAAGATATAAGGCTAAAGTATCCTCACATCCCTTTTCTATTTCTGACGGCTAAAAATCAAAATATAGATCGATTAATGGGATTGAAGCTTGGTGCGGAAGATTACATTTCTAAAACATGTGATCCTGAAGAATTAAAGTTGCGCATTGAAAATATTATAAAACGAAATACTATCTCAATAGATGATAAATACTATTTAGGCGCTTATACTTTTTATCCTATGCAGCTTAAATTAGTTCATTCAAAAGAAACATTCCGATTAACAGAACGTGAGAAAGACTTACTGTTGTTATTTATTCAATACAACAAAAAGGTACTTCCAAGAGATGTTATTTTGACACAGTTATGGCCCTCTGCTGATTACTTTAATGGAAGAAGTATGGATGTGTTTGTAACACGCTTAAGAAAATACTTAAGTTATGATGACAATGTACAAATCACGAGTATTCGCGGTGTTGGTTTTGAAATAAACCTCGCTAAAATGTAATTTAATATCTCAATGTTTATCCATAAAGTAAGTATTTACAGTATCAATATTTGAATCGTCATTAACACAACCTCCTAATGTCTTATTCAAATAGCTAAACAAAAGTTTAGGACTTTGAAAACTTCACAAATAATATTTTATTTTGCTTTATTATTCACATTTATAATAGACTTGTTAACTAAATATTTATATTACTCGTAACTTTGCAGCTTCACATTTTTAATCAAAAAAAAGATTTAAGCTTATGCAAATTTCAAAATTAGACAACAGAGTAAAAGCATTCTTAGTCGCCTGGTTCTTCTGTCTAATATTCTACTTTTGTAGTTACGTTGTTCGATCGGTTCCTTCTGTAATGACTATTTTACTGGAAAACAATTTTCAAACTGACCAAACTGCCATTGGTTTGATGACAGGTCGTTTTTATTATACTTACGCACTTTTTGCACTTGTTGCTGGTGTAGCTTTAGATAAGCTTGGTGCAAAATATTCTATTACCGCAGGAGTGGTTCTATTAGTTTTAGGATCTTCACTGTTTTTAACTTCAAGTTTTGTTGCTGGAAATATAGGTAGACTTCTACAAGGAATAGGTTGTGCTTTTGCATTTCCTGGTTGTGTTTACTTAGCGACAAAAGCTTTTCCTGCTAAACATTTAGCTACTGCTATCGGAATTACACAGTGTATTGGAATGTTTGGAGGTTATGTAGGAATTCACTCTATGGGTTCTCTTTTCAAAAATCACGATTACTCTACTGAGATTTATTCTAATTTCTGGATGATTATATCTCTTATCTTATTAGTTACCGCTGTAATTTTATGGTTTGTTGTACCTGTACCAAGTAGAATTAAAGAAAGACTTGCTACAGATAAAACAGAACGAAAACCACGCGTTAGCGTATTTGCTCCTTTCAAAATTGTATTTGGAAACGCGCAATCGTGGATTTGTGGTTTAATCTCTGGTTTCTTATTTGCTCCTACTACTATTTTTGTAATGATATGGGGGGTAAAATATTTTAACTTAGCTGGTATTGAATATGAAGATGCTGTAGTGGTTAGTTCAATGGCTGCTCTTGGATGGGTATTTGGTAGTCCTATTTTAGGGGTAGTAACTGATAAATTAGGAAAGAGAAAACCTGTGCTATTGGTTTCTTGTATTGCTATGATGATTTGTTTACTACAATTAATATTTGCTCCGGATTTATTAAACCCAAGTATTCTAATGTTCTTATTCGGGTTCTTCTCTGGGGGAACAATGATTACTTATTCAGTGATTAAAGAAGCTAACCCTGATAACGTAAAAGGAAGTGCTACTGGAGCAATGAACTTTATTACATTTGGTGTTAGTACACTAATTGGTCCTATTTTCATCTACCTTTTTGGAGAGAGCTTGAAAAATGCTGATCTATATCAGACTGCTCAAAATAGCATTGTTTTCTTTTGGATTGCGAGTATAGCTATTGCAACTGTATTAGTTTTTATGCTAAAAGAAACTGGTAGTGCAGCAAAAAAAGTAAACTAAAATAATACTATCATAAAAAAAAGACGCTGACTATATTTAGTCAGCGTCTTTTTTTATATCTCGATTTTCTCTTATTCTTTTTAATATTTCAAACCAAGTAAACTAAACTCACCTTTATTTACAAGGGTACTTTGTTATTCATATTGAAAACTATCTTTATAGCTTTGGTGAAGTTTTTCTTTGTCTTTAATCTTATCAAAAGCAAGTTTACTAAGTTCCTTCCACTTCTCTTCTTTTGTTTCTTTATATAAATTATAAGTTGCTAATGCGTAGTTGGCATTGTAATCATCTAATGTATTATAGACATTGCTACATTTATCAAAATAAACTACTGCTTCCTTATACTTCTTTGCCATTGTTAAGAGTAAAGCGTGCATCAAATAAACTTCATGCTCTCTTGTAGTCGTCCATGTGCCTTCTGATTTATATTTCTCTTCTGCAATCTGTAAATGTGTAAGTCCATTATCTATATCACCTAATGACGTAGCGGTTAGTCCGATGCCATAATATCCATCCGGATCTTGAGGAAATGCCTTGACGAGTTCTTCATACTTTTTACGCGCCAAGCCTATATTGTGAACGCGTATTGCTGCTTCTGCTAACTCTTGTTTGAAATCAGAATTACTTCTGACTGATAAACTATCTGCATAATAGTAATAGTTTAATGCTGCTTCGTGCTTTGCTTGTTTGGTTAATGCAACTCCTGTATAGAAATAGGCATCACAGAGGCTTTTATCTTCATTAATAATACTAAAGAATATCTTTCCTGCTGTATTGGCTAAACGTGGGTAATTCAATGCTTCAAAACCCGATTTATAATACTCTATAAGTTTACTATCGACTGTTGGACATTCTAATTGTATTTTATCAAAACTATATTCATGATTATTTTCTTGAGCTAAACTAAGTGATGGACTCAAAATAAATATTAATAGCAATATAAAACACTTCATTGTATGCATAGTTGTAAATTATCTTGGATATACTATTTCACCTGTAGGGGAAGCATTGAAATATTCAGTCTCCCTTTGTTCTTCCATTCTATCTGTAAATAACACTCCGTTTAAGTGGTCCATCTCGTGCTGCATTATCACTGCTGTAAAACCTTCTACAACTTCTTGAAAATGTGCCCCACTTAAGTCAAAATATGTTATTTGAATGGCTAAACTTCTGTGTACGTCTCCATATGCGTCAGGGATTGATAAACACCCTTCTTCTCCTCTTCGTAATATCTTAGAGAACCAAACGATTTCTGGGTTGATAAAAAACTCAAAAGGAGTGTCTTTTTTGTCCATGCGTTGTGCAATAAAAACACGTCTTGCTACTCCGATTTGCGGTGCTGCAATTCCTACGCCTGGCTTATTCTCATCACGAACGGTAGTATACATTCTTGAAATTAGTAGTTTCAGATTTTCATCTGCTGGATCTACAGCTTCACATTTCATTCGCAACACTTCAAGATCTGCTTGATTTGTAGTCTGAAGTACACGTAACGGTTCTTCAATCACACCTGAATTAATTAATTGTAGTTCCTCTTCAGTTATTTTAGATATTCCATTCATAATGTATTCTTTGAAAAGCTAAAATTAGGAAATATATTACGTATAGAAACCAAAAAAGCTCGAATTAAATTCGAGCTTTTCTTTAAGCAGCAACTGCTTCTTTTGTATTGTTTTCTATTGTACTTGATTCTTCAGGTAATTCTGGCAACGGATCATTTACTGATTTTATCTCATAGCCATCGTCTTCTTCATCGTCTTCACTCTCTTGACCTAACACCTCACTTGCTTTATATCTTCCTAATTTGATATTAAAATCTTCTGCATTACCTGTAATTCTCATCGGAATACCAATTAGGCCTAAAGGTGGTAATCCTAATCTAAAGCCTATATTTAAATCACCATCTAAACTAACTTGCCCTTCAAATCGTGGTCTAAAACCAGCCATTTTCATTTTGGTTCTTTCTATGGTCATAACGTTATCTTTAATAGATGACTTTATGTCTACTTTTGAAAGTGTCCCATTTTCTAATGATTTAGCATCGGTCTTATCAGCTATGGCTCCTAAAAGTTTAAATCCTTTAAAACTTATATCTTCTATTGACAATACTCCAGTTCCTTCAAGTGATTTCATCACAGGAAACATATCCTTATTTAGTTGTCCACTTAACTTGTAGTTCAACGAAACTTTACCATAAGCATCTTTTGCCATACTAACCATTTCCCTGAACAGAGTAATCTCGTGATAGGCTCTTTGTATATCAAAGTCAGATGCGGCTATATGATAGTCAAATAAAGCACTTCTATAACCTGTCGGCTGATATTTACCATTCATTGATACATTTGTCCCTATCAAGCTAAAATTGGTTTCATCTAAAGTTATTGCTCCTTTATTGATAGTTAACTTACCAATGAAGTCCTCAATGTTGTATTCCGAATACTTAACCTTTTTTGCATTGGCTTTAAATCCAATATTCAAATTACTTGGTACTTGAATAACTCCACTTCCTGCTGAACTTGTACTTGCTTTGGATGAATTTCCGTTATTAAACATCATAAACTCATCTACATTCATATAGGGGGTTTCTAAATCGAATCCTCCTTTTAAAGTATCTTGTTTTATCAAATAGTTAATAACGTTTGTTAGATATCCATTCATACTGAAATTTGAACTTCCATATTTTGCTTCGAACTTTTCAAATTTCATGCGCTCCTGAAAGAACTTAAATACTCCTTTCTTAATGAGTAATGGTTTTGGAAACATTTCTGAACTAACCTTAATATTACTGACTTCAAATCGTCCTCCATTCTTAAGCTTATCGAAATTACCTTCTAATGCATCACTTTGAGAGCCACTTAAAACTAAATCTGTGATTACTCTCCCATTAACATCTAATCCATCGATCTTAAATAACTTATATATATTACCTATGTTAAGAGTCCCTTTTGACTTTACATTGTAGTTTAAATTATTTAGGTTATATAAACTCGCTGCTAATTGAAAACGTTCACCTCCCATTTTAAAATTGATCGGCAATATTTTAATTGTCAAATCATTTAGCGAACCTCTTTTGCTATTTATCTGTGTATGGATTTCTATATCTTCAATAGGCAATTCAGGTAAACGAGTAAACTTTAGGTAACCTTTGTCTATTTTTAACTCTGTATCTATTATTGGAAATCTTTTCTTATTAGGTTCGTATGTCCCTTTTAAACTTCCATCAACTTCAACAAGTCCCTTTAATTCTACTTCATTTACTGGTATAAATTGTTTTAAACTTTCTAAATCTACCTTACCTTTCAGTTTAGCATCTACATCGTAATTGGATAAGTTCTTCAGTACAATTTTACCCTCTATAAAATTGTCCATCGCTTTCAAATTTATATCAAAAATATTGATATAAACATTTTTATAATTCGAGTCAACACCTAAACTTTCAAAGTCAACATTGACTTCCTTTATTGCTTCTGGTAATTGTGCTAATTTGAAATATCCATTTCGTAAACTACCTTTCAAATCGAATGTTGGAATACTACTTAGGATTGTGTCCCGCGTAACTTTACGCAAGGTTCTATTAATAATTTCTTTCTTAGAGTAAGTTCCTTCTATATTCCCTTTTATCTTGAAATCACCACGCATGTCAAATCCAGAAATACCAACTGCTTTATTGAATAAAGCAAGGTCTAAATTACTATCAATACTACCTTTCATTGATAGAGTATCTAATCCATTAGTAGTAAACACGATATTGTTTACCTTATTATCAATCACAAATTTTAATTGATTAATATTTACTATGCTTTTTTGAATATCTAATTTAGGCATATGATATTCAAAGTCTAAATTGAAATCTTCTAATGGCTTCTCAACCTCTCCATGCTTTATAAATCCATCTTTAACTTTTAAAAAGAAATCAACATTCGGACTTAAAGTATCTTTTATAACATATTTCCCTTCTAACTTAAACATTCCATCTACATCACCTTTAAAAAGAGTATTATCTAACCAACCTTGATACTCCGGTGGAATAATTGAGAATAATTGCTCAAGCGTTGCGTTTTCGGTCTTTATATCAAAAAGCATATCGTAGCCATTCTCTATAAAACCAAAATTACCAATGAAATCAACTGGAAGTTCCTTTATCTTGATATTATTCTTTTTGAATTCAAATGTTAATGACTTTGTATCAACTTTAGTTTCAAGCTTTGCTAAAATTGGCTTTTCCTTTACATAGTGCACTCCATCAAAATTAAAATCAAATGATTTAATTCGAGCTACACTTTTTATATCAAATACATCATCGCTCATATTCCCACGACCTACGTAATCAAAGTCTTGTGCTACAAAACTAACTTTACTCGCTAAATCATTATAAATAATATTTGCTTTCTCAATATGTAAACGATCTATCTTTAAATCGAAAGAATCATCTTCATCGTCATTCTCTTCACTTGCTTGAAAAATATCATAGTTTGCATCACCTTGCTCATTAACATTTATATAAACAATAGGATTATCAACATATATCTTATCAAAGCTTATATCCCCCTTGATTAGTTTAAATAAATTAATACCTAAACTTATCGATTCAGCTTCAAATAACTTTTCACTATATAGAGAATCAACAATAATTCCATCAATTGATGGGGAATCAACGTTTGCAGTTAAATAAGGAAACTTCTTATAGAATGATAATTCTATTTTATCAAATTCAACATCTCCCTTAATATTCTCTTTTACTAATATTCTTACCGTATCACTTATTGTATCTGAATAAGTCATCGGAACAATATACATAAGCAATAAAACTAAAGCAATAGGTACACTTACTCCAATACCAATCCACTTTAGGACTCGCTTATAACTATTTTTCATACTACAAAGACATTTTTAAAATTGCGCACAAATAAACGCCTTTTTTCTCAATTCTAAGAAGTTATACATCTAAATTAAACACAAAAAGAGAAATACCTTTTCAACAAGATATTTCTCTTTTATAGCATTTACTTACGTTCAGTACAAAGCAAAAAAAATCCCCAACCTCATAGAGATTGGGGATTCAAAAGAAAGGCGGCGTCATACTCTCCCACTGGTTAGCAGTACCATCTGCGCTAGCGGGCTTAACTTCTCTGTTCGAAATGGGAAG
>JASLGC010000159.1 GCA_030150335.1 Flavobacterium sp. | reverse complement strand
ACTTTTCTTACCATTTCATCTTCTGCTAATTCTTCTGGCATACCTGCCTTTAAAATACCTCCTTCAAACATTAGGTAAGTTTTATCTGTAATAGCAAGTGTTTCTTGAACGTTGTGGTCTGTAATTAAAATACCAATATTCTTGTTTTTTAATTTAGCAACAATTCTTTGAATATCCTCTACAGCTACTGGGTCAACACCAGCAAAAGGTTCATCAAGAAGAATAAACTTAGGGTCAGTAGCTAATGCTCTCGCAATCTCAGTTCTACGTCTTTCCCCACCAGATAGTAAATCTCCTCTGTTTGTTCTGATGTGTTCTAAACTAAATTCCTCAATTAGTGACTCCATCTTAGCAATTTGGTCTTTTTTAGACAGCTTAGTCAATTGTAGTACACTCAGAATATTGTCTTCAATGCTCAATTTTCTAAAAACAGAAGCTTCTTGAGCTAAGTATCCGATTCCGTGTTGTGCTCTTTTGTACATTGGGAAATCAGTAATATTAGTATCATCAAGATAGATGTTACCACTATTTGGTTTTACTAAGCCTACAATCATATAAAAGGAAGTGGTTTTTCCAGCTCCATTAGGACCTAATAAACCAACAATTTCCCCTTGGTTTACTTCCACAGAAATTCCTTTTACTACTTTTCTTTTCTTGTAGATTTTAATTAAATTATCAGCTCTTAATTTCATGTGGTTTTATTCTGTTTTAGTCAAATTAGTGTTTTTATTAGCGTCTAATTTTTTTCCGCTTTGTACAAATTTGGAAATATAAATACTAACTTCATATAAAATCAATAATGGAATAGAAACGATGATTTGGCTAATTACATCCGGCGGAGTAATAATAGCTGCTACTATCAAAATTAATACGATAGCATATTTTCTGTATTCTCTCAAAAACTGAGGAGAAACCAAGTCCATTACCGATAAGAAATAAATGATAATAGGAAGTTCAAAAACCAATCCACAAGCGATAGAAGTAGTTTTTACAAGGCCTATATAAGAATTTATATCAATTTGATTTTTTACAATATTACTAACTTCCAGATTGGCTAAAAAGTTAATTGACAGCGGAGTTATTACATAGTATCCAAAAACAACACCGATGAAGAATAATAAAGAAGAAACGAAAATGAAGACTTTCGCATATTTCTTTTCTTTTTGGTATAATGCTGGACTAATAAATTTCCAAATTTCCCATAGAATAAACGGAACTGCCAATATAAAACCTGCAGAAATACAAGTCCATATTAATACAGAGAACTGTCCGTCCATGGTTCTGTTTTGTATTTCAAAAGGCAAATCTTGGCTACAGAAACTCTGATTAAGGTCGAATTTTTGAGCAATTTTACAAAAGAATTGGTATGTAACGAAGTCTTTGCTTTTTGGAGCAAATATTACTTTGTTAAATATAAAATCGCTAAATATAAATGCAATCACACCACCTCCAAGAATGAATCCAGTTGATCTTACAAGCAACCATCTTAATTCTTCTAAGTGGTCTAGGAAAGACATTTCCTTGTTAGTGTTCTTTGATTTAGCCATATTTATACTATTCCTTCTTTTAAAATATCATGTAAATGGATTACTCCAACATATTTACCGTTTTCTGTAACCAATAATTGTGTGATAGAATTATCTTCTAACATTGATAACGCTTTTGAAACATGTTCATTGCTATCAATTGACTTCGGATTGCTCGACATTATTTCTTTTGCTGTAAAACCGGTAAGATTATCGCTTTTTTGCAACATTCTTCTCAGGTCTCCATCCGTTATGATACCAATTAATTTATCATTTTCAACAACAGCTGTAACTCCTAAGCGTTTTTCAGATATTTCAACGATTACATCTTTGATTGTAGAATCAGGAGCAACCATTGGTTGATTTTCGCTTTTTAGAATATTTTTCACCAAAAGTAGTAATTTTTTACCCAAAGCACCACCCGGATGATACATCGCAAAGTTTTCTGCATTGAAATTTCTCATTTCAATCAAGCAAGCTGCCAGCGCATCTCCTAAAACTAATTGAGCAGTTGTACTATTCATAGGAGCAAGGTTGTTCATTTCAGCTTCTCTTTCTACTTTCGATAGTAATATAAAATCTGCTGATTTTGCTAAGAATGAATTTTCATTAGCTGTAATAGCAATTAGTTTATTTCCATGTCTTTTTAAAAGAGGAGCTAACACTTTTATTTCAGGACTATTTCCACTGTTAGAAATACAAATTACGCAGTCTCCAGGTTGTATTAAACCAAGGTCTCCGTGTACAGCTTCTGCTGCATGCATGTAAATTGATGGTGTTCCTGTTGAGTTCAAAGTTGCAACTATTTTAGCTCCAATAAGTGCACTTTTGCCTATTCCTGTCACAATTGTTCGCCCATTGCAGTTGAAAATCGTTTCAACTGCTTTTTCGAAATCTTCCGTTAGATAATTGATTAAGTTCTTAACACTTTCACTTTCAGATAATAAAGTGTTTTTTGCTGTATTTAATATGTTTATTGCTGTGTTCAAAATTAGCGAATGTTAAATATTAGGTTTGAAATAAAGAAATTACGTACCTTTAGGTACTGCAAATTTATGTAAAATACCATACAAAAATAATGAAATCAACTGAAATTGACTTGCACAAGGAGTTAAAGAGATTTTTTGGCTTTTCACAGTTCAAAGGTCTTCAGGAAGATGTGGTCAAAAGTAT
>JASLGC010000333.1 GCA_030150335.1 Flavobacterium sp. | reverse complement strand
CGGTCCATTGCCTGATATAACGCCATCATTTCTTGTGTATCTTCAAATAGGTTCATTTGATACGTTCCCCGTACCAGTCCACTAAACTGAATACCAATTAACCGAAGTCGCATTCGACGTTGGTATAACTTGTCAAACAAGTCAATAATGTGCTTGTTAATCGTATGGTCTGCTGAGGTATAGGGTATTCTCATTTGTTTGGTTTCCGTGTCAAAATTGGCATAGCGTATCTTAACCGTAATAATAGAAGTTAGCCATTCTTCTGAACGCAATTGAAAAGCTAATTTCTCCACCATTCCCAAGAGTAATGACTTGAGTAAGGGAATATCAATAGAATCTTGTTCAAAGGTATGCTCAGTAGAAATAGACTTTCGCTCGCGATAAGGTTCTACAGTGGAATAATCAATACCATTTGCCTTTTTCCACAAGTCCGCACCGTTTTTGCCTAACATCTGTTGTAAGATTTGCACAGGCATTTCAGATAGCGTCTTGATATTTCGGATACCAATACGAGAAAGAGTGTTATAAGTGACCTCTCCCAACATAGGTATTTTTCTTATAGATAAAGGGTTTAGAAAAGGTTGTATTTCTAAAGGCTGAATGTGCATTGCCCCAAGGGGTTTCGCTTCTCCCGTACCGATTTTAGAAACAGTTTTGTTGACAGATAAAGCGTAACTGAGTGGTAATCCCGTTTCTTTTTTGATAGTATCAGCTAATTCATTGGTCCATTGATAAGTTCCGAAAAACTTGTCCATTCCCGTTAGGTCAAGGTAAAACTCATCTATACTTGCCTTTTCTACCACAGGTGCTTTTTCGGATATAATTTCTGTAACTGTGTGCGAAAGTTTAGAGTACAATGACATATCGCCTTTGATAACTTTTGCCTGTGGACATAGTCGCATTGCCATACGAATAGGCATGGCAGAACGCACGCCAAAATAACGTGCTTCATAAGAACAACTCGATACTACGCCTCGGTCGCCACCTCCAATTATAATAGGAATGTTGTTTAAAGAGGAGTTTAGTAAACGCTCGCAAGAGACAAAGAAACTGTCTAAATCTAAATGTACAATTGCCCTTTCCATCTTAATTAATTAAAAAATTACAAGACGAAATTACTATATATGTTAGCAAAGTTTATTATATTTGATGCTATAAATAATAGCAAATGTCTTTACTATCTGATAATATCCGTTATTTAAGAGCACAAAAAGCAATGTCTCAGCAGAAAGTGGCTGATGAGTTGATGATTACACGTGCGCGTTATTCAAAGTATGAAGAAGGAGCTTCTGAGCCACCTTTGGAAGTATTATTGCGTATCTCCCGTTTTTTTCACGTGAGTGTGGACTTGATGATTTCAGTTGATTTGCGTAAAGTGCCTATGCAGGATTTATTGAAGTTAGAAGATAATCGTATTTTGTTGCCCATTATGGTTGACCCAAATGGGAATAACTTTATTGAGATTATTCCGCATAAGGCAAGAGCTGGGTATTTGACAGGATATGCTGACCCTGAGTTTATTCAAAACTTAGAGCAGATTTCTCTTCCTTTTTTACGGGAGGGGAAGTATCGTGCGTTTCCTATTGAGGGTGATTCAATGCCGCCACATCAGGAGGGCTCGTTTATCATTGGTAGTTATATTGAGCGTTTGCAAGACATTCGAAATGGACATACCTATATTATCATCACAGCTAACGAAGGGGTGGTGTATAAGAGAGTATATCGTATAGATGAGCAAACGTTGGAGTTGCATTCAGATAATACATTTTACGAACCTTATCAAATTAAGGCGTATGATGTAATTGAAATTTGGGAATATGCTTGTAGTATAGCTACAGAGGAATTTAAACCGGAAGATTTAGTAGAACCAGATACCAAAGCAATGTTTCAAGAAATTAGACATATGCTGGGGGAGGTAATGAAAAAGGTGAAATAAAAAAAGGGGCTAATCTCAATCAGATTAGCCCCTTTTGTATTATTTATTGATATCAATTAAGATTTTAACTTCTGAAGGATTGTTTACTAAGGCTTCAAAACCATTAGTTACAATTTCGTCTAAAGCAATTTTGTTTGTTACAAGTTTTTCAACTTCCATACGACCTGAGTCGATTAATGAGATAACTTGAGGGAATATGTTTCTGTATGCGATAACACCTTTCACTGTGATTTCTCTTAATACTTGGTCTAATGCATCGTGTTGTATTGGTTTACCAAACAAAGCTACTAATACAGCAGTACCACCATTTCTTGTAGATGCGATACCTGTGTTATAAGAAGCTTGTACTCCAGCACAGTCTAAGAATACGTTTACTCCTAAACCATCTGTTAGTTCTTTAATTTTAGCAGGAATATCTTTGTCCATTGCGTTGAATACGTGAGTAGCTCCGATTTCTCTTGCTTTCTCTAAACGTTTTTCAGCTACGTCAGTTACGATTACGTTAGATGCACCTGCTGCTAAAGCTGCTTGCGCACAAAGTAATCCGATTGGTCCTGCACCAGATACAAGTACTGATTGACCTACTTTTAATCCACTTTGCAATACTGAATATACAGCTACTGCTGCAGGTTCTACTAATGCTCCTTGTTCGAAAGACATTGTGTCTGGAATTTTGTGAATCATATAGTCTTCAACAACTACATATTTTGCAAAACCACCATTTCCTGCTAATCCGATAAATCCTAAGTGTTCTCCTAAGTTGTACTCTCCAGAAGTTACAAATGGGCTATCAAAGTTTTTATAGATAGGCTCGATCACTACGCGATCTCCTTTTTTTACATTGTGCACACCTTCACCAAGTTCTTCTACGATTCCTGAAAATTCGTGTCCAAGTGTTGTAACTCCTTGGTGTCCGTTTAATGGGTAAGGTTTATCTACAGGGATAAGTTGAGGTCCATGTACATATTCGTGTAAGTCAGAACCACATATTCCAGCATATTGAACAGCAATTTTTACTTGCCCTTTTTTAGGTGTTGGAACATCAGTTTGTTCTACTCTAATATCTTTGGCTGCATACCAGCGCGCTGCTTTCATAGTGCTCATATATTTATCTTTTAATAAGTTTATTTATCTTTTATTATGTTACCCAAATATAAGAAAAGCAAATAGCATATTATGTGATAAATGTCCTAATTAGAAGTAAAAGGTATAGTGATTAACTTAAATTAAGGAATTTAACACTCGTTTAAACAAAACAAATAGCATTGTGAAATTATATTATTAGAATAGTATATTTTATGCGTGTTTAGGGAGCTCATTTTCACAAATTGTAGTATTTTGTGCGCTATTTTAGTGCTAAAACAGACATAATGAATCAAGCTATCATGCTATGGGATGCGAATCCCGAACTATTTTCTATTGCTGGTGTTCCGGTTAGATATTACGGGGTGCTTTTTGCAGTCGGAATGATTATAGGATACAATATCGTTAAACGTATATTTCAAAAGGAGAATGTGCCTATTCAATATTTAGATACTTTGCTAATCTATATCATTGTTGGAACAGTGGTAGGAGCAAGGTTAGGGCATTGTTTGTTTTACGATTTTGAGTATTACTCACAACATCCGTTAGAAGCAATTATTCCATTTCAAAAGATAGGAGATACTTATGAATATGTAGGTTTTATGGGACTGGCAAGTCATGGAGG
>JASLGC010000299.1 GCA_030150335.1 Flavobacterium sp. | reverse complement strand
AGATGGTTTACCAGAAATCGCTAAAGAAATCATTGAAGATTTGAAATGGGATTTCAATGTAGCTTATGATGAAAAAGATGCTGTTGGACGTCGTTACCGTCGTGCTGATGCATTAGGTACTCCATTCTGTATTACAGTGGATCACCAAACATTAGAAGATAAAACAGTTACTATTCGCCACAGAGATACGATGAAACAAGACCGTGTAGCAATTGCCGACCTTAAAAACATCATCAACGAAGAGGTGTCTATGAAAAACTGGTTAAAAAAAATGATGTAATCAATATTTATTGATGTATTTATAGAAAAAGCTGTTCAAGTAATTGAGCAGCTTTTTTTATACCCCTAATTTTACAAAATAAAACTTCTACAATAGTTTACTCTAATACTATTCTCAATTAAAAATATTTTATCGAAAACCCCTTGTTAATCTACATTAAGTGGTAAAAATATTCAATCCTCTAATTTTGTCTCATAAATAATAACAAACAGTCATATTATGAAAAAGACATTATTTACATCGACAGCGATAACAGTAATGACAAGCGTATTTGCCCATGTAACAACAAATGATTTCTCAGCTGAAGTAACATTTCAAGATAAAGGAAAAAAAACAAAAGGATATCAAGCAAGTACTGCTGACAAAAAGCTAAAAATCGTAAACCTATACGAATTAGAAGGACAAGTAAAAGTAGATATGGACAAAGGGGCTTTTGGATATATCGTAGGTGGAGCTGAAGACCAGAATAACATCCGTATCAACACTGAAAACTTTGATAAGAAATACATCATGCCACGTGTATTAAAAGGTATTAAACACGAAGATATCGACTTATCAACTACTCTTTTCGGTATCCCTTTAAAAACTCCTATAATCCAAGCTCCAATGGCGGCACAAGGATTATCACATGTGGATGGAGAAATTGCTACTGCTAAAGGTACGATTGCCGCAGGTTCTTTATTCTCGCTAAGTACTTATGGGAATAAAACAATTGAAGAGGTAGCAGAAGGAATTAATAATGCGCCTTTTTTCTTTCAATTATACATGAGTAAAAATGATGACTTCAACAAATTCACTTTAGAAAGAGCTAAAAAACACGGTGCAAAAGCTATTATCTTAACTGTAGATTCACCTGTGGGTGGATATAGAGAAGAAGATATTAAAACAGGATTTACTTTCCCATTAGGCATGGGAAACTTAGAATTATTCGCAGCTCAACAAGCTGATGGAAACAAAACAGGTAAAGGTGCTGGTATTGCAGAAATATATGCACAAGCAAAACAAGATTTTAAACCTTCAGATATTAAATACGTAAAAGATATGACTGGCTTGCCTGTAATTATTAAAGGTATTCAATCACCAGAAGATGCTGAAATCGCTATTCAGGCAGGTGCAGATGCAATCTGGGTATCTAATCACGGAGGAAGACAATTAGATGCAGGACCATCTTCATTTGATGTATTACCATTAGTTTCTAAAACAGTTAATAAACGTGTACCTATCATTTTTGACAGTGGAGTAAGAAGAGGTTCTCATATATTTAAAGCACTTGCAAGTGGAGCAGATATCGTAGCAATCGGTCGTCCAATCTTATATGCTTTACATTTAGGAGGTAGCCAAGGAGTAACTTCATTAATTGAGCAGTTAAACAAAGAATTAATTATCAACATGTTTTTAGGTGGGGCTAAAAACATCAAAGAAATTCAAAATACTAAATTATATACAGATAAAGATTTCGAAATATAATTACTATATCTATTAACCCTACATTTAAGGAACATACAAAACACAATGTATGTCAATTGTTTATGAAAAAAATCACTTCTTAATGTAGGTTAAGTGATTAACTTTACATGAGGTAGTACATTTGTACTCAGATAACAAACAAAATAATATATCATGAAAAAAATAGCTTTATTATTCGTAGCCACTTTATTCTCTGTAGCTACATTCGCACAAACAAAATGGAATGTTGATAACATGCACTCATTTGTTAACTTCTCAGTAAAACACTTAGGTATTTCATTTGTAGATGGTCGTTTTGACAAATACGAAGGTACTTTTGTTGGTACTCCAGAAGATTTAACGAAAGGTGTGTTCAACTTTAAGGTAGATATGAACAGTGTAAACACCTCTGTAGAGATGCGTGATAATCACTTAAAAACAAATGATTTCTTTAACGCTGAGAAATTCCCTACAATGACTTTTGAAAGTAAGTCAATCAAAAAAACTGGAAAAGATAAATACAAATTAGAAGGAAACCTGACTATTCGTAACATTACTAAACCAGTAACATTTGATTTAACTTATGGAGGTTTATTACAAGATGACGGACAAGGAAACCAAAAGTTAGGATTCCAAGCGACAACTACTGTAAATCGTTTTGACTTTGACGTTGCGTATGACCCAACAGGACAGGCAATTGCAAAAGATGTAAAAATCGCTGTAAACTTAGAGTTTACTAAAGTAAAATAATCCTTTACACTTAATATTTAGTTTCATAAAAAGGCTTACTGTTTCAGTAGGCCTTTTTAGATTTCACTATTTTCAATCACAGAAACGCGATATGTCAATTGCTTACTCTCTTTTCGCATGCGTTTTGCTACGTCAAATACAGACACAGGTTTATAGCTTTTATACAAGCCCATACGATTTAGGAATTGTATTAACTTAATACTAAACTTCTCCCCTTTTCGATTAGAATTAGGTCTCAGCAAAGTACTTGGACGAACAATAATCGTATTGTCAAAATGCAATGAAAGTATAGAACGCTCAATCATCCCCTTTAATTTAAGGTAGAATATCTTACTTCTTTCAGAGGCTCCTTTAGAAGAAAGCACAACAAAAGACTTGATTTTGTTAGCTTTACAATACTGTGCAAATTGAATTACATAATCATATTCAATATGCCATTGTCTCTCTTTACTTCCTGCATCTTTTAAAGTTGTTCCCAGACAACTATAAGCGACATCTCCTTCAATAAGATGTTTCCACTCTTCAATTTTCTCAAAATTGACTACGTGACAAATTAATTTAGGATGTTGAATATCCCATTCATTTCTAACAAAAATCTCAACGAAACTAAAGTCGTCATCAGCTAAAAGCTGTCTAACTAACACTTTACCTGTTGCACCAGTGGCCCCAATTATAACTGCTCTCATAATTCTTGATTTTCTATTACTACTACAAGAAACTTACCATTTTTTATTTAGACAATATATTTCAAAAAAGTTACATATTCTCATCAAACCAAAAAAAGCCTCCGAAAAGGAGGCTTAATCATTATTTTTAATATTGTTTATTTGCTATGTGGAGCTAACATGTGTTTAGGGTCTAAGATTTCATCTAAACGGTCTTTAGTCAATAAATCGTGTTCTAAAACTAATTCATAAACACCTCTTCCTGTTTCTAAAGCTTCTTTAGCAATCTTAGTACTTGCTTTATAGCCGATATAAGGGTTTAATGCAGTAACAATACCTATACTTCCAAGTACAAGCTCTTTGTTGTGTTCTACATTAGCTACGATACCAACTACACACTTGTCAACTAATGTTTCCATTGCATTCTCTAACCACATCATTGATTCCATAACCGTATGAGCTAATACAGGCTCCATAACGTTTAATTGTAACTGTGCTGCTTCAGAAGCCATTGTAATCGTCATATCGTTACCAATTACTTTAAAACACACTTGGTTTACAACTTCTGGAATAACAGGGTTCACTTTACCTGGCATAATAGAAGAACCTGGTTGCATTGGAGGTAATTGAATTTCGTTTAATCCAGTACGTGGTCCTGAAGATAATAAACGTAAATCATTACATATTTTAGAAAGCTTAATTGCCAATTTTTTCAATACTCCTGAATACGCTACAAAACCACTTGTATCAGAAGTAGCCTCTACTAAGTTCTCAGCAGATGTAACTGGTTGCTTCATTAAAAGCGCTAAGTTCTTAGCACATAATTCTGCATATCCTGGAACAGCATTTAACCCTGTACCAATAGCAGTAGCTCCCATATTAATTTCAAGGAATGATTGACTTGCTTGATTAAGCGCTGTAATCTCTTTTTTAAGCGTATAAGCAAAACCACCAAACTCTTGACCTAATGTCATAGGTACGGCGTCTTGAAGTTGTGTTCTTCCCATTTTAATAATGTTTTCGAACTCGTTTGCTTTAGCTTCAAAACCTTTTACTAATTTCTCTAAACGCTCAACTACTTTTTTGTTCATTTCAAATACTGCTACCTTCAATGAAGTAGGGTAAGCATCATTTGTAGATTGTGATAAATTCACGTGGTCATTAGGTGAACAATTTGCGTAATCTCCTTTTTGGAAACCTAATATTTCTAAGGCACGGTTAGCAATTACTTCATTGGCATTCATATTTACCGAAGTACCTGCACCACCTTGAATCATATCAACTGGGAACTCTTGGTGTAATTTACCATCAAGTATTTCTTGACATGCCTCAGCAATTACTTTATATATTTTCTCATCAAGAACTTTTAATTCAAAGTTCGTTTTAGCTGCTGCCCATTTTACAATAGCTAATCCTTTTACAAATTCAGGATAATCAGATAACTTACTTGTAGAAATCTTAAAATTATTAATCGCACGTTGTGTTTGTACACCGTAATATGCTTCTAAAGGCACTTGTAATTCTCCTAATAAATCGCTTTCAATTCTGGTAGATTTCATATGCTATAATTTTATATTTTCACTAAGTTACGAAGTAAATTCCATTATTTGTTTCTTAATATTACATGTTTTCGTCTTCAAAACTACCTGAAACATAGTACCATTTATCCCCCAATTTCTCAAAAAGAGAATTTTCATAATGAATATGTTCTATTTCACTATTATCTTTAAAGTAAGCTTTAAAAACTACGCGATTTGCCTCACTTAATACAATCTCTAATTTTTGCCAAGTATTTTCTTTTGACCATTGTAAAATAGCTTTTTTACTATGGAAATGTCTTGTTTTGGGATGAGTTGTATCTAAAATATACCTCGCATTAGCCACAACATAAGCAGAATAACGCGAACGCATCAATTTCTCTGGTGTATCTGGTTGTGCTTCGTTTTTTAGAAAAGGGTTACAACAAGCCTCAAAAGAAGCTCCGCTACCACAATAACACATTACTTCATTTTCCATTACGCTATTTTTTGCTTTAGCTCTTCTACAATTTTTGCAAACTTGCTCCAGTTAATTAACTCCTCATCTGATTTCGCAAAGTCCAATCCTTCATTAATTTTTTCTAATAACTTTTCAATGCTATTTTCAGCTTCTTCCTTCTTATTTTGAGCAACTAATACCATTAATTGCATAATTTCTTTCTTTACTACCTCTAAATTCATGTCTATTATTTGAATAATGAACAAAGATATTTGGTTATTGAATATATCAAAGGATGATTTGTATCTATTTTTATAAGACGAAATTCATTTAACCTACCTGAGTATGATTAAAGACATTTTAAACCTACTTTTCCCTAAAAGTTGCTTAGCTTGTAAACAGCTTCTGTTGAACAATGAAAACATAATTTGCTTCTCTTGCAGAGATGAACTACCGTTTACTCAAGAACACACCGTTTGTCAAAATAATACAATGATGAAATTCTATGGTAGATTGCCTTTAGAATTTGGAGCTTGTCTTTTGTATTACTCGAAAGGAGGAATTATACAGCGTCTAATTCTCAACTTGAAATACAACAATCATCCTGAAATTAGTAAGTTCCTCGGCAACGTATATTGTGAGCAGCTTAAAGGATTAGATGTATTTGATAACATCACTGAAATCATCCCTGTTCCATTGCATAAAAACAAATTAAAAAAAAGAGGCTATAATCAGGTAACAGGTTTTGCTGAATCGTTACAAACACACTTCAACATCCCCATCAATGATAAATTGCTCTATAAGCGTATCAAAACTACTTCACAAACTAAAAAGAACCGTTTTCAACGATTAAAAAACAGTGAAGAAGAGTTTGCCATTAACCAATCACAAATAAACTTTGAGCATAATCACTTTCTACTAATTGACGATATTCTAACAACTGGTGGAACATTGGAAGCGTGTAGTAAAATACTGCTGCAAATACCCAATTCTAAGATTTCTATTTTGTGTTTAGCTACAAGCATTTAAAAGTTTTAATATCTGTTATTTTCTAACTAAAAAATATAGTTGTTAATTTGTCCTTTAAATTAAAAATATGGCTAAGTTTCGTATATACTTCTTGTTTTGTTTTACTATACTTTGCGCAGTAACTTTATCTAACTGTGCAAAAAGAGGTTTTATTTCTGGAGGGGATAAAGACACTCTTCCTCCTGTCATGATTGGAAGTAACCCTAAAAACTTCTCTACTAACTTTAATAAGAATGAGATTAAAATAGATTTTGATGAATTTGTCAAGATTAAAAACGCAACACAAAACGTAATTATATCTCCACCATTGGACAAAATGCCAGACATTCAACCAATGGGGCTTGCTAAAAAAACAGTAACAATTAAGTTTACAGATACTTTAGCTCCAAATACAACGTATAGTTTCAACTTCGGAGATGCTATTATTGACAATAATGAGGGGAATGTTTTAAAACAATTTAAATACGTTTTCTCTACAGGAGATTATATTGACTCTTTAAAACTTTCTGGAACAATTAAATCGGCTAATAAATTTAAAGCGGACAACTTTGTAAACGTAATGCTTTACGATGCAAAGACTTTTAAAGACTCTACGATTTATACTCAAAAGCCATTGTATGTAACAAATACATTAGATAGTTTAACGACTTTCACGATTGAAAACATCAAAGAAGGAACGTATTATTTAGTTGCTTTAAAAGATAAAAACAACGATTATAAATTTGACCCGAAACAGGATAAAATTGCTTTTATAAAAGACTCTATCCAACTTCCAACAGATAAAGAGTTTGAACTTACATTATTCAAATCTGAAGAAAAGTTTGATGCTTCACGTCCTGCTCAAATCTCTGAGAACAAATGGTATTTACCTTATGTTGGTAATCCTGACAATGTTTCTATTGAAGTTAAAAAAGGAGATGCTATAATACCAAGTGCCTACTCTTTCTTAAAAGAAAAGGACAGTTTACAGGTGTGGTTCCCTAAAATAGAGGCTGACTCTCTGTTAATCACTGCTGCGAAAGAGGACTATACAAAGACGTTTACTGTAAAACCAAGAGTGAAGATGAAGGAGATAGATTCGTTGAAAATAAGTGGTAAATCAGGAACATTAGATTTTATTTCTGATTTTACAATTGAAACGACTACTCCAATAAAAGATATCAATAAAGCATTAATCTCTATTTTTAATAAAGATACAGTTGATGTGCCGTTTACATTAGAGCAAATGCCTCTTGAGCAAAAAGTTGCTTTAAAATTCGAAAGAGAAGAAAACAACGCTTATCAAGTAAACTTACTTCCTGGAGCTATTACAGACTTCTTTAATACAAAGAATGACACATTGAATTTCAATGTAAAAACAATGGCAATGACTGATTATGGTAATTTAGCATTGACATTCACAGGTATTAAACGCTTTCCAATTATTGTAGAGCTTTTGGATGACAGAGAAAAAGTGATTGCAAGCCAGTATAGTGAAGATAAAACAACATTTTATTTTACTGCTTTACCTCCTCGCGAGTACTATATTAAAATCATTTATGACGACAATAAAAATGGTAAATGGGATTCAGGTTATTACTGGGACCGTAGAGAACCTGAGGAAACTGTTTACTTCCCTGAAAAAATTGATGTTCGTGCAAACTGGGATATAAAAGAACAAATTGATTTATAATAAATCACACTGATTTTAGATTTATATACAAGATAGAAGACTTGAGCGTTTACGTTCAAGTCTTTTTTTTACCCTGTAAGTACTCTTGTTATTTACAAAACTTGTTAATGCTAACTCAGTCAATCATTAAATATTATCTCTCTAAACTTTACATTACAATCGCAAAGTTCACTACTTATAAGTACAAAAAAAGGATTAGACTTTTACTTACGGTCTAATCCTCCTATTTTATTAAAGTTACAAGACACGTTAAGTGCCGTTAATCTTTATCTTTTTACATTTATTATTTAGTTAGCCTAAAATCGTCTGCATCTTTTAAAAATCCAAAGCGATGACGCAATTTATCTTGCTTCTCCTTATCTAATTCGACATAGACAATTTGCTCTCCTTTTAATGGTTCTACAAGATAATTTCCCAAAGTATCTAAAACCTGAGAGTGTCCAGAATATATATTATCATTCTCATCTGAACCACATCTATTCACTCCTACTACATAAGACATGTTCTCAATTGCGCGAGCTTTAATCAATGAATCCCAAGCGTAAATACGTTGGTCTGGCCAACTTGCTACATACAACAATAAGTCATAAGCTTCTCCTACATTTCTACTGAAAGCAGGGAATCGCAAATCATAACAAACAAGAGGGCAAATCTTCCATCCTTTATAATCAACTATTAAACGTTCTTGACCAGCTGAATAAACCTTTTCTTCTCCTGCTAAGGAAAACAGATGGCGTTTGTCATAAGTATGAACTTCACCTGATGGATAGATAAAAAACATACGGTTGTAATATTTCTTGTCTTCTTCAATGACTATACTACCCGTTAAGGCAAAATTACGCGATTTGCACAACGATATTAACTCTTTAATAAACTTGTCTTGCATAGTGATAGAAACTCGCTCTGGATGCATGGTAAAGCCAGATGTGAACATCTCTGGCAAAACCACAAGTTCTGTTCCTTCAGAAATCTCGTTTAACTTCTTTTTGAAAGAGTTTATGTTCTCTTGTATATCTTCCCATGCTAATGGTGCTTGTACTAAGGCTACTTTCATTGTCAATGTTCAATGGATTAATATGTTCAAAAATAAGAAAAGAAAGCTGAACTACTATTGATTTGCTTATTAAAGGGAATTCTTTAGTATAGCTTCTGTTCCTCCTAA
>JASLGC010000275.1 GCA_030150335.1 Flavobacterium sp. | reverse complement strand
AAGGTTACCCAACGGATTTACAGTCCGTCCTCGTTGGCCGCTTGAGTATCTCCCCATAAGCATAATCGCTTATTGTTTGTTTTCAACGGTGCAAATATAGCGCTGTTTCCTTAATCTGCAAGCGTTCTTTGTGTTTTTTTTTAACTTTTATTTTCCTTGTACCTCTAACTGTTTGGTTATAAAAAAAGTACAAGGAAAAATTTTTTTAATTATTTTTTAGAATTTGTTCACCGTTTGGCGGATTGCAACAAGTTTCTTCATTAAATCTTCAAAATAATCTAAGTGTAGCATGTTTGCTCCATCACTTTTTGCATTAGCTGGGTCAAAGTGCGTTTCTAAAAACAACCCATCTGCACCAACTGCGATACCAGCTTTCGCTACTGTTTCAATTAAATCAGGACGCCCACCAGTAACACCACAAGTTTGATTTGGTTGTTGTAATGAGTGAGTGATGTCTAATACTGTTGTAGCAAACTCTCTCATTGTAGGAATACCTCTATAATCTACAATCATATCTTGATATCCGAACATAGTACCTCTATCTGTAACCATCACACTTTCGTTGTGACAATCAAGAACTTTTTGTACTGCATGCTTCATGCTCTCAGGACTCATGAATTGTCCTTTTTTCAAGTTAACTACTTTTCCAGTATTTGCAGCAGCAACTACTAAATCAGTTTGTCTAACCAAGAAAGCAGGGATTTGTAATACATCAACGTACTCTGCAGCTAAAGCAGCATCACTTTGTTCGTGAATATCAGTTACTGTTGGTACTCCAAACTCTTTACCTACCTTTTGAAGGATTTTAAGCGCTTTTTCGTCTCCAATTCCTGTGAAGCTATCAATACGAGAACGGTTTGCTTTTTTAAAAGAACCTTTGAATACGAAAGGGATTTTTAAATCATCTGTTACTTTAATGATGCGTTCTGCGATTCTCATTGCCATTTCTTCTCCTTCAATAGCACATGGTCCTGCTAAAAGAAAGAAGTTATCTGCATCTGTATTTTTAATTAAGGGGATTTTATTAATGTCCATAATATTCAATGTTTAATATTAGTGTGTTACTTTTTCTTGTTTTTGTTCTTTTTAACTTTTACTACTTCTGCTTTATTAGTAATTGTTTGTCTAACTTCAGGAGTCATATTCTTTGTTTGCATAAAATAAGAAACAATAGATACGATGATTACTCCAAAAGAAAGGTTGTTTGTCACTCCGTTTCTCATGAATAAATCAAAAGAAGCGCTTTTTTGAGCTTCTTCTAACGGCATATTAGTTTGCGTTGTTAAAGCTTCTAAAAGAGTGTTCATAAAGTTTGGTGAAACTTGGTTAAAAGTGATGTATTGGATAAGTGGAAAGAAGAAAGTAATCATAATACACATTACCAAACCTGTGAAAAAAGCACGTTGCCAGGTAATTACACCATTGTAAAACTCATTCTTTTTTTGTCTTATCCCTAACCAATAGAATACAGTAAGTAAAATATTAAATAGTAACTCGAAAGCTACTTCATAACGAATCTTCTCAATACTGTGAAAACCAAGTGATTTAATTATAAACATCCAAATTAAGGCGGCCAATGTTGCAAGGGCTGCCCATTTAAACTCAATAGAGAAATTCTTCATTACTGTCTTTTAAAATTTATAGCTCAAAAGTAAAGTTTTTATTTTATAGCTTAAAATATATTTTAATTTGATATTTTTTGTTAAGTTTAGGATACTTATTTAATTCTTGGCAAGAATTATGCAGTTATTAGATTAAAAATATTGCTAACAATATCAAAACCTATACTTTATGAAAAAAATAATACTAATCAGACATGCAAAATCAAGCTGGGATACAATAACAGATGATTTTACAAGACCAATTTCTAACAGAGGAATTAAAGACGCGCATTTAGTATCGGATGTTTTGAAGGAACATTTACCTCAGAAATTTATAGTATGGAGTAGTACGGCAAAAAGAGCTAAAGAAACGGCTACAATATTTTGTCAGAATATGGATTTAGGGTTAGATAGTATCGTTTGCAAACAGGAGCTTTATACTTTTGAGCATTCAAAACTTAGAGAAGAGATAAAAAAATGTAAAAATGAACATGATACGCTAATTCTTTTTGGTCATAATGATGCAATAACAAAATTTGTTAATAAATTTGGTAGCGAAACCTTTGATAATGTCCCTACTTCAGGTGTTGTAATGATTAATTTCGATACTGATGATTGGGGAAGCATTAAAGCTGGGGTGACAGAATTAACCATTTTCCCAAGAGATTTAAAATAGAATGAACAACAATATTACTACAGGTAAATTTCGCTATGTCGACCGAGAAAAGAGCTGGTTGGCATTTAATGAGCGTGTTTTACAAGAAGCAGGTGATGCAACTGTGCCTTTATTAGAGCGTTTGCGTTTTATAGGTATATTTTCAAATAACTTAGATGAGTTTTTTAGAGTTCGATATGCTACTATCCGTAGAATGACGCTAACTGGACAAAGTAATCGTAAGCTTGGTAGTGGAGTAGTGGTAAAAGAATTACTTGCACAAATTACTACGCGTGTTATTGAGTTGCAAAATGAGAGTTTACGCATTCTTCATGAAGTAGAATCTAAACTTGAAGAAGAAGGCATTTTTATGCTAAATGAAAAGGAGATTAATGAAAAGCAACAAGCCTTTGTAAAGGAATTCTTCTTACATGAGGTATCTCCCGATTTGATTACAGTCATCTTGAGTGATTTAGCTGAGTTTCCATTGCTTAGAGATACGCATGGGTATTTGGTTGTAAAGCTTGTATTAGATGATGTTTTAGTTGAGAAACATAAAACAGGAAAGCACAAGAAAGGTTTATCACCAGTGCGATATGCTGTTATAGAAATACCAAATATCGTTAATAGATTTATTGAATTACCTTCTGAGGATGGTAAGAAATACATCATTATGTTAGATGATATTATTCGTTATAACCTTGATTCTCTATTCAATATATTTGATTACACAGCAGAATCAGCTTATATGATTAAAGTTACTCGTGATGCTGAATTGGATTTCGATACCGACTTGCACAAGTCATTTGTTGAGAAGATTTCAAGCGGAGTAAGAGATAGACGGGAAGGAGCAATTGTACGATTTGTATATGACTCCTCAATGGATGATGAAATGCTTGATTTCTTGATGGAAAACGTTGAGATAGAGTTGAATGATAGTATCATTCCAGGAGGTAGATATCACAATCGTCGTGATTATATGGGCTTCCCTACGATGGGACGTACAGATTTGTCTTATCCAAAGCAAGTGCCATTAGCTGTGCCAGGGTTAAGCCTTGAGGACAGTATTATTCAACAGATACAAAAGAAAGATTATTTGGTATATACGCCATATCAGTCGTTTTCTTATTTAGTTAAATTTTTACGTGAAGCTGCTTTAGACCCACAAGTGTTATCTATTAAGATAACGCTTTATAGGTTGGCTAAGAACTCTCAAATCATTAGTTCATTGATTAATGCAGTTAAAAATGGTAAAAAAGTAATTGCTCAGGTAGAGTTGCAAGCGCGTTTTGATGAAACAAGTAATATCTATTATTCCGAATTAATGCAAGCTGAAGGTATTCAGTTGATTTTTGGAGTAAAAGGTTTGAAAGTACATAGCAAGATTTGTGTGGTAGAACGCTTGGAGAACAAGAAAATTAAACGATACGGCTTTATTTCTACAGGTAACTTTAATGAAAGTAGTGCTAAGATATATACTGATGTAACGTTGTTTACAAGCCACAACTCATTGATGAAGGATGTATCTAAGGTATTCGAATTCTTACAAGTAAACTATCGAGTGCATAAATACAAGCATTTATTGCTTTCTCCTCATTATACACGTAAAGGTTTTTACAAGTTGATAGATAGAGAGATTAAGAATGCGAATAAAGGACTTCCTGCATATATATGGTTAAAAATGAACAGTTTATCTGATATTAAGATGATTGATAAACTATATGAAGCGAGTAATGCAGGTGTACAAATACGTTTAATAATTAGAGGTATATGTTCTCTTGTGCCTGGAGTTCCTGGTATGAGTGAGAATATTGAAGCAATTAGTATCGTAGATAGATTCTTAGAACACTCGCGAATTTATATCTTTGGAAACAATGGAAATCCAGATATATACATTTCATCTGCGGATTTCATGACAAGAAATTTGGATGAAAGGGTAGAAGTTACTTGTCCTATTTATGATGAGTCAATTAAGCAAGAGTTAATTGAAACGTTTGAAATTGGATGGAAAGGTAACTATAAGACAAGAATTCAGTCAGGGGACTTGTCTAATAAATACAGAGGGTTTACTGGTGATAATAAGTTTCACTCTCAAATGGAAATGTATAAATACTATCAAAATAAATTAAAACAGTAAAAGGTAATATATGCTCAACATAAAGAAGTACGCCGCTATAGATATTGGTTCCAATGCAATGAGATTATTAATAATGAATATCATTGAAGAGGATGGGAAAGAAACTATTTTTAGTAAGAGTTCTCTTATTAGGGTACCAGTGCGTTTAGGTCAGGATGCTTTTACAACAGGGAAAATTAGCGAGGAAGCTCAAGAACGAATGGTTGATGCTATGAAAGCGTTTTATTTACTGATGAAAGTAAATAAAGTAGAACGCTTTATGGCTTGTGCTACGAGTGCGATGAGAGATGCGTCTAATGGACCTGAAATAGTTGATAGGATATACAAGGAATCAGGAATTAAGATTAGTATCATAGATGGAAAGAAAGAAGCAATGATTATTGCATCTTCTGATTTGAAGCACTTTATCAATAGTCCGAATAGTATCTTGTATATAGATGTTGGAGGGGGTAGTACAGAATTTACTTTGTTTGATAAAGGAAAGCAAATTAACTCGAAGTCATTTAAAAATGGTACTGTCAGATTATTGAATAATATGGTAGGTGATGATGTATGGACTGATATTGAACATTGGATAAAAGAGGAGACTAAAGATCTTGAGAACCTGATTGTTATTGGTTCTGGAGGTAACATCAATAAGATTTTTAAAATGTCTGGAAAGGCTCAAGATAAACCATTGACTTACTTTTATTTGCATAAACAATTGGTGCGATTAAACACGATGTCTTATGAAGACCGTATTTCTATGCTTGGTTTAAATCCCGACCGTGCTGATGTTATTATTCCTGCGATTAAGATTTATAACAATGCAATGAAATGGAGTGGAGCAAAGAATATTTATGTGCCTAAAATAGGAGTGTCAGATGGTATTGTAAAGGCGATTTATCACAATAAGATTAAGTTGGATTACCAAACATTATAAGCTGAAATAACGTTAGTTATTGGGTGAAAAAAAGGAGATGAACATCATTTTGTGTTCATCTCCTTTTTTATGTTTAAGTTTTAAAACCTTTCAATTGCGCCTAATCCGAATAGTGCAAAGTCATACTTTACTGGGTCTATCGGGTCTAAATCACGTAAGGCATTATCAAGTTCTAATAACGCTTTTGCATCATTTTGTTTTCTTGTAAGTATACCTAATTTTCTTGCCATATTTCCAGAGTGGACATCTAATGGG
>JASLGC010000329.1 GCA_030150335.1 Flavobacterium sp. | reverse complement strand
GTTTTTAAAATCTATTTTCTTATTGTTTTCGAAACACCATGTTTCGAAATTAGGGAATATGTTATCTATTCCTCCTCCTTCTTTAGCTCCAAAATGTTTTATATCTATTACATCACCAAACAAAGCTTCCCATTTTCCTCCTGTAGCAACTATTGTGCTGCCTTTGTTGTCTTGAAAAACACCTTGTTCCCATTTGTACAATACAGCTTCTTTATCTCCTGCTTCGTAGTACCCCATTAACCTGACCACTTGTTCGTCTTGTCCTGAATACTGTCTTAATTGTTGTATGTTATCTATTTCTCTAACTCCATACTCTTGTATTTCTTGTTGAATATATTCTGTAGTAGCTAGGTTAGAAGGTAAGTTCACCCTCTTATCTATAATTGGTAAATCCTCTCCTTCAAAAGATATATTATCTATTTTTCCTCCTTCTACTATAGGTAAATCATTATCAAATTCAGATAACTTACTAGGAATCTCTACAGATTTATCAACAACTGGTAAACTCTCTCCTTTAAACTTAATATCTTTTATTGGTGCATCTCCTCCAGTACTAGGTATTTTATCAATAATGTGTTGACTTAAATCTCCTACAGAAATACTTCTAGTCTTACCTGTACTCTCTTGGGTAGCAACTAAGAAGTCTTTATCTTTAGGTGTTATTAAAGGGTATTTCTTTTTATTCTTTATTTGTGCCATATCTTACAGTTTAAATTTTTTAGAATAATTCCATCTCGAAGGTGTTTGTCTTACGTCATAATGAACAAAAGTATCATATAATCCTAATCCTCCGTTGTGCATTTTTCCTTCCTTAATCAATCTCTCAATTCTTTTATATAATTGAAGAGGTGTTTCTTTCTTTTGAGAAATATCCCCAGCTGTAGCAATTAAGTGTTGACTCGCTGGTGCTCCTCCTACTCTTTTATTATAAGGTTCTGTTCTATAACCACTGTTTATAATCATTGGTGCTTCTAAGTCGTCTCTAAGTACTTGTAAGTTTGTTGCTAACTTAATTAAGTTAACTTTATATTTTTCTGGAACTTTTGTTCCATCCTTGCAATCGAACTCCTTTCTGTGGAAGTTCTTTGTTAATTGTTCCATGTCTTTTATTTTTATGATTTTAAACTATTATTCCTCCACTTAATTCATCTATCCCTCTTTTCATACTTCTTATTTTTTAATTGTGAAATTTTTACTTAACCTTAACCAAACTCTTTGTTCACTATCATACGAAACTCCTAAACCGTTTCCTTTTGAATTATAAAAATCGAGATTTACTTTAGTATTTAAGTTTGTTCCTTGTTTTGTTGGAAATCCAGCTTCAACTCCTAACCCCATACTTAGACTAGGTTGTTTAACCACTGTTTTAGGCTCATACGTGAACTCTTTTTCTTTTAAGGTATAATCTATCTTGTAATTATTTAAAGCTCCTCTAACTTGAGCTTTTCCAGTTATCTGTATTTTATCATCATTAACCAAAATACCTTCATAAGTATTAATTGTTATTGCTTCTAAATACAGATTTAATTTTTCAATACTGTCAACAGCTTGTTCATATTTTATTTTGTACTCCTTATCTACAATTATTTGTTTTTGTATTTTTGGTACATAAACAGTATCTATTTTAACTTCTTTTAAAACTACTTCACCAGTACTTCCTTTTTCTTCAGGTAATACAATAGTGACATTATTATCATCTTTATTGTTTGCCTGATTCGAATCAAACCACTGGAAAACTAAAATTATTACCAGTACGATGATAATAATATCTCTAAATTGTATTTTTCTATTCATCCTTTCCTCCGAATTTATTTTTTACAATAACTGAGGTGTATTTTATGATTTCTTCTATTTCGTCTAATATTACTTTACTAAAAGTTCCTGAAATACCACATAATACAAATATTACTGTATCTTCTTTGATATTGAAATAGTCTTTACATAACAATCCTACGCTCAGTGCTACAAATACCGATACTAAAATAGAGCCGATAAATTGTAATATTGTCATTTGTGTTCTAATTCTGTGTATGACTGCTCCAACAACTCCTCCTACTATGTAAGGGCTGAATCGTTTTATGTAGTCGTACATTGATTCTAATATACTCTCCATATTTTAACTTGTTTTTAATTGTTTTACTTCATCTTTTTCATATTTGACTTTATTTTAGTATCTTTGCAAAGATAATTAAAAATTTAAAACAGTAAAATTATGGCATTAAGTAAAAGTGCTCAGTATTATAGAGATAATCCTGAAGCAAGAAAGAAAAAAGCAAAGACAGATAAGAAGATAAACGAAAGACCTAGTCAGGTAAAAAAAAGGACAGAGGCTAACGCTAAAAGAAGAGAAGCAAAGAAAGCTGGTAAGAATATTTCTGGTAAAGACTTCGATCATGCAGTAAACAAATTTGTTCCTTCTAAAACAAATAGAGGTAGAGCTGGTGAAGGTGGTAGAAAAAAGAAAAAGTGATAGGGATTACTCCTTATCACTTTTTTGCTTTCTAATATTTGTGTTCATTTCTTTAATAGCGTTAAAGAAATAGTCATCCATTTTAACTCCTGTAGTTCCAGAACCTTTTGCTAACACATTATATTTAGGATTTTCTGAAATCTCAATTTCACCTAAAAGTATTTTGTGCATTCTACTGCATAAATTTTTTGCTTTAGAACTTAAAGTATATAAAGCATTAGTCCTTCCTTTC
>JASLGC010000174.1 GCA_030150335.1 Flavobacterium sp. | reverse complement strand
AAATAAAAAATCGTATTATATTTGCACCGCAATAAAGGTAAAACATCACCTTCCTCCTTAGCTCAGTTGGTTAGAGCATCTGACTGTTAATCAGAGGGTCCTTGGTTCGAGCCCAAGAGGGGGAGCATTCAAAAGCCAGTCTTATGACTGGCTTTTTTATTTTATACTAATTGCAGTATCCATACAAGTCTTTTTATTTACTTGAAAGCATGCCTTCTTTTGCTATTTTAAAGTTTATATTTTTTGGTTTAACCTTCTCATTGTTATCTTACATTTTTATAGAAACGTGCTCTGTGCCTGAGTAATTTTACAATAGTAAATTCAAGTAATAGCAGAAAATGATTTAGAGTTAATAAGAGTAATAGAGATAATTCGTTTTATGTAAACACATAAAAATCTGTTGTTTAATTTATTTATAGCTCCTTCTACTAAGCGAATACTGTCTTTTATAGGTTTTATGAAAGGCGAATTAATTACCGCGTCAGATTCTTCAATCAAGTGTATTGCTAAACAAAACAAACATCACTGTTTTGTCACTTGTTTATCTAATCTGAGTTGTTCTCTCGTTTAAATAAACAGCAATATTCTTGATAACTACTTCTGATGCTCTTTTTAGCAATTTTAGATTGGCTTTATGTGTCAATTCTGCGCTGTTAAAATAAACTCATGTACTTTCTAAAGTAGTTTGGGTAAACACAGGTTTTTGTACCCAACTCACTACAGCGCTAAACGCAATAGCAAAGACAGTATGCTTTGTATTTATATTTGCTCTTTTAAAGCTTAACCAAATAAATGTTCTACAACATCCTCAATTTTAGTTACCAGAATAACTTTTATTCCACTTCCTGTGTAGCCAATTTTGTTGTATTTAGAAACTAATATCTGAGTGAATCCTAACTTTTCAGCTTCTTGTATACGTTGATCTACACGATTTATCGGTCTAATTTCTCCCGATAATCCTACTTCTCCTGCAAAAGTTACTCCTTTGTCAATTGAAATATCTTGATCTGAAGAAAGAATCGATGCTACTACTCCTAAGTCAATTGCAGGGTCGTCAACTGTAATACCTCCTGTAATATTTAAGAAAACGTCTTTTTGCCCTAATCTGAATCCTGCTCTTTTTTCCAAAACAGCTAAAATCATATTCAAACGTTTTAGATTGTATCCCGTAGCACTGCGTTGTGGGGTTCCATAAACTGCTGTACTTACTAAAGCTTGTACTTCTACCATTAATGGTCGCATGCCTTCTAATGTAGCAGCAATGGCTGTTCCTGACAACTCTTCATCTTTGTGAGAAATTAGTATCTCTGAAGGGTTAGACACTTCTCGTAGTCCACTTCCTTGCATTTCATAAATACCTAACTCTGCTGTAGAACCAAAACGGTTCTTATTGGCTCTTAAAATACGGTAAACGTGATTTCTATCTCCTTCAAACTGCAATACGGTATCTACCATGTGTTCAAGCATCTTAGGTCCTGCTATACTTCCGTCTTTTGTGATATGACCAATGATTAAAACCGGGGTTCCTGTTTCTTTAGCGAACTTTGTTAGCTCTGCTGTACACTCTTTAATTTGGGAAACAGTACCTGCTGAGGATTCGATATAATCTGTATGTAAAGTCTGAATAGAGTCAATAATCAACACATCAGGCTGAATTTCCTCTATTTGTCTGAAGATATTTTGTGTGTTTGTTTCTGTAAGAATGTAGCAGTTGTCATTCACAGGATTAATGCGCTCTGCACGCATTTTAATTTGTTTCTGACTTTCCTCTCCTGATACATAAAGTGTTTTAAATGGTAAACGAAGGGAAATTTGAAGTAGAAGTGTACTCTTTCCAATACCGGGTTCTCCCCCTAATAATACCATTGAGCCTGGTACTAATCCTCCTCCAAGAACGCGATTCAACTCTCCGTCTAAGGTATTCATGCGGATTTCTTCCGTACTGTCAATTTCTTTTACTCGTAAAGGCTTTGCTACTCTTTTGGTAGTAGGCCCTGAAGTTGTAGCTGCTTTCCATCCTGTTTTCTCTTCTTTTTGAACTACTTCTTCTACAAGTGTATTCCACTCTCTACACGTTGGACATTGTCCCATCCATTTCGGTGTTTGAGCACCACAACTCTGACAGAAAAAAGCCGTCTTTACCTTTGCCATTCTTTTTGATTTTGAAACTAATGTACAAATTTAAGGTTTTATCTAATTCTAAACTTTCTTCTTTTTTTTTATTGATTTTCTATTTGTAATTAAAAAAAACCTATTTTTAATTATCTATTAATCAAAATATTGATTCAAATGAAAACCTATTATCAATACCTCATTATTACAGTTGTTCTTCTATTGCTTCCTATTGCTTCAAACGCTCAACAAAATCAACAAAATCAACAAGGTAAAAATACACCGATTGCAAGGCATGAGGTAGATATACATTTACTGGGATTCGGATACAACTACGAGTTTCCTATTGTAGATAAGTTAACCTTACAAGCAAACGCAAATTATGAGTTTGGTATTTATGGAAACTCTGATTATGTCAATACGATTGCTACTCTCTCTTTTGGTTTAGAACCAAGGTTTTATTATAACTTAGAAAAGAGAGTTAGAAACAATAAAAACACAAAATACAACGCTGCTAACTTTGTATCTGTCCAATTTGTATATCTACCTGACTTATTAACATCAACAAATTCTAAATTTCCTGTTACTGTAGAAAGACAAATTAGTGTAGCTCCGATGTGGAATATTCGAAGAAATATAGCGAAGTCTAATTTTAATTATGAATTTGGATTGGGAGTGTTTTACAGAACTATCTATTACAGAGAGTTTGATAATGAATCTTCTTTTACACCTAATCTTTCGTTGAAAATAGGATATAACTTTTAAATTACTTTTTCTTGTAGTAAATGGGTAGAAAGACGAAAGATAAGGCTCCAAAGATAACTACAATTGCAGTTTGCGTCGTCCAAAGTATCCAACCGAAAGCTGTACCTGCTACTGCGGATACACCAAATAACAGTAAAAGTTCTGAGATAACTAATGGAAAAGCACCGAAGCCACCATTAGTAAAAGAAACGGCAAAACTACCAGCTACAAATGCTGACATGACCATTGGTAATGATTGCGGACTTGTTTCTTCTAAGGCATACATTCCGAAGTAAAATGTTGCAATATAGCCTCCCCAAATCAGAAAGGTGTGAAATAGAAATCCTGCGCGATGTGGCATTTTAAATATGCTGCTAACGCCTTCTATTAACCCTTTTAGCTTCTTTTTTACAAATAAGACTACTTTCCATTGGACATACAAAAAAATATAAATACCAATAGCTAAACAGCCTAATAATACTAAGCCAACGATACCCAGTTTTTCGATGGGAACATAGCGTAGTAAGAATTCCTTTAATACATCATATTGCAAAATAAGAGCTGCTAAAACGCAGATAAGAAGACAGACTAAATCAATTACACGCTCAGATACAATACTTCCAAATCCCTTGTCAAAAGGGACTTTTTCATATTTTTGAAGTACAAGCGCTCTTGATACCTCACCTGACCTTGGTACGGTTAGATTCATTAAGTAACCGATTGAAATAGCCATGAAATTAGTCGTTGTTGAAGTATGATAGTCCATGTAGTTTAAGGCATACTTCCAACGATAAGCACGAGCCCAAAGGCTTAAAATAGAAAAGACTGAAGCTATAATGATATAATTGTAGTTAGCACCTTTAAAGTGCATCATCATCTCTTCAATCTGTTCAGGTGTAAATTTATTATAAGCGTAATAAACCAAAAAAACTCCCAACATTAGTGGGAGTAGAATATTGATTATTTTACTTGTTTTTTGCTTCAAACAGTTAAGTTAAAGAATTTGTTTCTTCGTTTGGAAAAACAATAGCAGGCTTAAATTTCTTAGCCTCTTCAAATTCCAAAATACCATAAGAAATAATGATAACGATATCCCCTTTGTGCACTTTACGTGCAGCAGGTCCGTTCAAGCAGATTTCTCCACTATTTCGTGGTCCTGGAATTGCGTAAGTTTCAAAACGTTCACCGTTGTTGATATTTACAATTGAAACTTTCTCACCTTCAATCATATTGGCAGCCTCTAAAAGAGCTTCATCAATTGTAATACTTCCAATATAGTGTAAATCAGCTCCTGTTACAGTTACACGGTGAATTTTAGATTTTACTACTTCAACTTGCATTTCGCTTGCGTTTTAGTTAAATGATAAATTGTCGATTAAACGAACACCTTCAATATGAGCTACTAAAAAACCTCTGTAATGCTTACCAACTTCTTTGTTTAAAGCCGTTTTTAAGGTTTCTTCCTCTGCTATAGTAAAGTATTCGAGCTCAAAGTTAGAATTATTTTTAAATTCAGTATCAACAAATTGGTTAACTTTTTCTACAGTCTCTGTTTTGAAAAGTTCATTAGCTTGTTTTAAAACTTTAAACAAGAAAGTTGACTTCTGTAATCCTTCTGAAGACACTCTTTCGTTACGAGAACTCATTGCTAATCCGTCTGATCCTCTGAAGATTGGCACACCTACAATTTGTACAGGGATGTTATTCTTCTCTACAAGTTTGCGAATAATTTGCAACTGCTGAAAGTCTTTCTCTCCAAAATAAGCTTTATTTGGTAAAACTAATTCGAATAATTTCTTTACAATAGTTCCAACTCCGTCAAAATGTCCAGGTCTTTGCGCCCCTTCCATCTCGTGTTCAAGTCCATCAAAATCGAATGATTGGGCTACAGTATTTCCACCATACATCTCATCGACAGTAGGTGCAAATATTACAATTTGATTAGAAAGAGACTTCACTTTCTCCACATCTCTCTCTAATGTACGTGGGTATTTCTCTAAATCTTCCACATTGTTGAATTGTGTTGGATTCACAAAAATACTAACAACCGTACATTCATTTTCATTTAATGATTGTTCCATTAATGAAAGGTGCCCATTGTGAATGGCCCCCATTGTTGGTACAAGACCAATTGCCTTATTAGCTTCGCGAAATGTATTTAAATACGCTTGTAATTCGGCTTTAGTACTAAAAAGAAACATTAGCTTCGAGTTTAAAATAATGGCAAAATTAGTTATTTAGAAAATAACTCGCTAAATTTTTGTAAATTTGCGTTGTTTATTTATTGCAAATACAGAAATTATAATTGAAGATGAAAGAAAAGAGGATATTATATGTATCATCAGAGGTAGTACCATATTTGGCAGAAAACGAAGTTTCTTCTATGTCTTATGATGCACCTAAAATGATAAATGACCAAGGAGGCCAGATAAGAATATTTATGCCGAGATACGGTAGCATAAATGAAAGAAGACATCAATTGCATGAAGTTATTAGATTATCAGGAATGAATCTTGTGGTTAATGATATGGACATGCCGTTGATAATTAAAGTCGCTTCAATTCCAAAAGAAAGAATTCAAGTTTACTTTATAGATAATGACGAATACTTTAAAAGAAAATCAACTTTCACAGACGAAGATGGAAACTTATTCGTTGATAATGATGAGAGAGCAATCTTCTTTACTAAAGGGGTAATCGAAACGATAAAAAAACTTAATTGGGTTCCGGACGTTATTCACGTACAGGGATGGATGGCTTCTTTGCTTCCAACGTACTTAAAACATTACTACAAAGACGAGGCGATTTTCTCTGAGACAAAAGTAGTTACTTCTATTTTTAAAGAAGGATTTAGTGGCGTTTTAAGCGATAGCATGAAACAAAAAGTTGCTTTTGATGAACTTCCTGAAGAAATTTTAGAAGATTTCACAAACCCAACATACGATAACATTATGATTAATGCTATCAAAAACTCTGATGGTGTGATTATTGCATCAGAAGAGGTAAGCTCAAATTTAACAAATTTTATAGAATCTTCTGAAAAACCTTTTTTACCTTTCGTTCCGAAAGATGAATTTGCAAAGGCATACACAGAGTTTTATCAAAAGTTTTTGTAGAAAACATCTTTAATTAGATAGTAATAACCCAACATACTGGATTGGCTATATGAACCATAAAAACATCTTGAAAGGAATATTCCTTACTTTAGGTATTGTAACATTACAAGCTTGTGATAGTGATTTTACCGAAGCAGGTAGCAATATCATTGGTGAAGGAAATTTTGATATTGTATCTTATAAAGTAAATGATATCAAAGCATACAATCAACCTTATAGTGCTGCTGATGCGTCACGCTTAAACGAAACATCCTTAGGATATTTAAAAAATGGTTTATTTGGAGAAGCCAGCAATAACCTTGTCGTTCAATTAGTTGATAATGGAGGAACTTTCTCTTTAATCAAAAACAAATTTGTTGTTGATTCTGTTTACGTTTACGCTCCTTACTTTTCACAATTTGATAAAGTAGAGAATGAAATCAATAAATATAATCTAAAGAATGTTTATGGTAATGGGACTTTTGACTTAGAAGTTTACCAAAATGGGTATTACCTAAACAATGCAAATGTTAGCGAAGGAGGTGCTTCGGAGTTCTTTTCTAATTCTTATGAAACAACTTTTAAGTCTAAATTAGTTAGTGGACCACTAAACAATTCTGACAATAAGGCTCAAAATAAACAATTCTTTTTTGATAATAAGGAAACTGTTATTTACAAAAAAGATGAAAATGGTGTTGTCGTAAATGATGAAAACACTGGTAAGCCTGTTGTGAAAGAGCGTTTAATTCCAGGAATGTGGTTAGATCTTGATAAAGATTATTTCCAAGAATTCATTGAGAAGAACAGGCCAGCATTGTCTAATGCCGCTACTTTCAATAATGCATTTAAAGGTCTTGTATTCAAGGCTAATTCAAATGGTTCTGAAGGTATGTCAGGTCTTGTTGATTTGTCTAAAGGTAAACTTGTTGTGATTTTACATGAAGATAAAGAAATAAAAAATGCTGAGGGTAAAGTAGAAACAACTAAAGAACGTAGAGAAATCACTCTTTCTTTTGCTCCAAACAATTCTACAAGCACAAAATTCAACGTTAGTTTATTTAATAATACTAATGATGATGAATACCAAGAAAATATTAAAAACACAAATTCTCCTAAAGGAGAGAAGTCTTTATATTTAAGAGGGGGAGAAGGAAGTGTTGCAGTAATAGACTTTTTACGCAGTAACGACTTTGCTGAATTAAAAGAAATGAAAGAACAAAACGTTCTTGTTAATGAAGCGTATTTGACTATCTATGTAGATAAAGACAAAATGAAAGGTCTGCCAAATCCAGAGCGCTTATTTTTATACGATTATGATAATGGTGTAACTTTAAGTGACTTCGTTTCTGATAATATTACTAATTCACAATATCTGAAAGCTGGATATAGTGGAATCTTTGTGAAAGAAGATAAAGAGAATAACAAAGAAGGTAATTATTATAAATTTAAAATTACTGACCATATTAGAAGTCTGATAAAAAATAAAAGTGATGCAAGTCCGAAATTAGCATTAACAGTTGCTAATAATTTCGCAATAGCATCAACTGGTATGCAAAATTTAGAAACACCGATTGACAATACACCTAAACAAATAAAAACTATCCCATCGCTATCATTAAGTTGTCCTATTGGAACTGTATTACACGGTACTGATGCAGCTGATAACGATAAAAAAATGAAATTAGAAATTTTTTATACTAAAGTTAAAAAGTAAACAATTATGTGTGGAATTGTTGGATACATAGGACATCGTGATGCATATCCTGTTATTATAAAAGGGTTAACAAGACTTGAATACAGAGGATATGATTCTGCTGGACTTGCAATATTTGATGGAGAGAAAATCAACCTTTGTAAAACAAAGGGTAAGGTAGCTGATTTAGAAGAGAAAAGTACTGAAGAAGTAAAAAAAGGAACTGTTGGTATCGGTCACACAAGATGGGCTACTCACGGAGTTCCAAATGATGTTAATTCACACCCTCACTTTTCTAATTCAGGGGAGTTAGTTATCATCCACAATGGGATTATAGAGAATTACGATACTCTAAAACAAGAATTAATCAAAAGAGGTTATACTTTCAAATCAGAAACTGATACTGAAGTTTTAATTAACTTAATTGAGGACGTTCAAAAAACACAAAAAGTAAAATTAGGTAAAGCTGTTCAGATTGCATTAAACCAAGTTGTTGGTGCTTATGCAATTGCTGTAATGGATATCAAAAAGCCAAATGAAATTATTGCTGCTCGTTTAGGAAGCCCGTTAGCAATTGGTATTGGTGACAATGAGTACTTCATTACTTCTGATGCTTCTCCGTTTATTGAATATACTAATAACGCTATTTACTTAGAAGATGAGGAAATGGCTATTATTAGATTGCACAAACCATTGCGTATTCGCAAGATTAAAGATGATTCATTAGTTACTCACTATGTTCAAGAGTTACAATTAAACTTAGAGCAAATTGAGAAAAACGGATATGATCACTTTATGCTTAAAGAGATATACGAACAACCTGAGGTAATTAAAGATACTTTCAGAGGTCGTTTATTAGCAGATCAAGGTTTAATCAAAATGGCAGGTATTGAAGATAATATAGATAAATTCTTAAATGCAAAAAGAATTATTATCGCTGCTTGTGGTACTTCTTGGCATGCTGCTTTAGTTGCTGAATATGTAATTGAAGAGTTCGCAAGAATACCAGTAGAAGTAGAATATGCTTCTGAATTTAGATATAGAAACCCTATTATAGACTCTTCAGATGTGTTAATCGCTATTTCTCAATCAGGAGAGACAGCTGACACATTAGCTGCTATTAAATTAGCAAAAGAGAAAGGAGCTTTCGTATTTGGTGTTTGTAACGTTGTAGGTTCTTCTATCGCAAGAGAGACACATGCAGGTGCTTATACACACGCAGGTCCTGAAATTGGGGTAGCTTCTACAAAAGCTTTCACCGCTCAATTGACAATTCTTACTCTAATTGCATTTAAATTAGGTAAACATAACGGAAATTTAGGAAATGCAGACTTCATGAGCTTAATTGCAGAATTGGATGCTATTCCTAAAAAAATTGAAGAAGTTCTAAGTTCAACACATGAATTGGTACAAAATATTGCAAAAGATTTTGTAAGTGCTACAAATTTCCTATATTTAGGAAGAGGATATAATTATCCTGCCGCATTGGAAGGCGCGTTGAAATTGAAAGAAATCTCTTATATCCATGCTGAAGGATACCCTGCTGCAGAAATGAAGCACGGTCCTATTGCTTTAATTGATGAAAATATGCCTATTGTTATCATAGCTCCAAAAAAAGGACATTATGATAAGATTGTAAGCAACGTTCAGGAAATTAAGGCGAGAAAAGGAAAAGTTATTGCTGTTGTAAATAAAGGAGATACACAAGTAAGTGCGATGGC